>JALWCU010000220.1:6257-11032 GCA_027015275.1 Bacteroidales bacterium
AAAAGAGTAAATTAATCAAATTATGGGCAAAGTAATTGCTATAGCTAACCAAAAAGGCGGTGTCGGAAAGACAACCACAGCTATTAACCTAGGTGCTAGTTTGGCTGTTCTTGAGAAAAAAGTTTTAATTATAGATGCTGATCCACAGGCTAATGCTACATCAGGACTGGGCTATGACCCCAAGACCATTGAGAAAAGTATTTATGAATGTATAATAGAGGACTCTGATCCTAATGATTTTATTATCAGTGTCGATGATATAGAAGGGCTGGACTTATTGCCTTCACACATAGATTTGGTAGGTGCAGAGATAGAAATGCTGAATTTCCAGGATAGGGAAAAAGTATTTAAGCGAATAATAGAAAAGATAACAACACCTTATGATTACATTTTTATTGATTGTTCACCATCTCTGGGGCTGTTGACTTTGAATGCTCTGACAGCAGCAGATTCTGTCATCATACCAGTACAATGTGAATATTTTGCATTGGAAGGTCTGGGAAAATTGCTGAACACAATAAAGCTTGTGCAGAATACACTTAATCCAGATTTGCAGATAGAAGGTTTTCTGATGACTATGTACGACCCACGCTTAAAGCTTGCTAATCAGGTAGTCGAAGAAGTTAGACGTCATTTTCAGGATATGGTTTTCGATACTATTGTGCAGCGCAATATTCGTTTGACAGAGTCCCCAAGTCATGGAGTTCCAGTAATAATGTATGATGCAAAGTCCAAAGGTGCTATAAATTATTTGAACCTGGCAGAGGAATTAATCAAGCGTAATGAAAAAGTCGAAGTGCAGGACCAATAAAATCACAATATAATCATGGCAACAAAAAGAGGATTAGGCAAGGGACTGAATGCGTTAATACCCGATGAACCTTTACATAAACCAAAACCTGTAGAAGAAGCTATATCTACACCTGCCGTGGCAGAGATAGAGATAGAGAAAATCGATACTAACCCCTATCAGCCGCGTGCTATGTTTGATGAGTCTGCTCTCTCTGAGCTGGCAGAATCAATTAAGCAACTGGGTGTTATTCAGCCAATAACAGTAAGGCAGGTAGATAAAGGCCATTATCAATTAATTTCAGGTGAGCGTCGTTTGCGTGCTGCCAAGCTTGCAGGGTTAAAAACAATTCCAGCTTTTGTCCGTAGCACTAATGATAATAATATGCTTTTAGAGGCTCTTGTTGAAAATATTCAACGCGAGGACCTCAACCCAATAGAAATAGCAATCTCTTTCAAGCGTCTGATAGATGAGCTCAGTCTTACGCAGGAACAGCTGAGCAAGACTACTGGCAAAGGTCGTTCTACTATAGCCAATTACTTGCGTCTGCTTAATTTACCGCCAGAGATACAGGCTGGACTGAGAGCAGACAAGATCACTATGGCACATGCAAAGGTATTGGCTTCTATCCCGGACAAATTTACGCAGATAAAAGTATTTTATAAGATTCTGGCAGGTGGGCTTAGCGTGAAGAAGACCGAGCAGCTTGTACAGGATATTCTGAGCGAAGAAAAGAAAGAGAAGAAAAAGAAAAAGCAAAATCTACCTGATGAGCTGCGGGCATGGAAAGAGAGCTTGAAAAAGTCTTTGAATACCAAGGTTGACCTTAAGCTAACAAAGGAAGGTAAAGGTAAAGTAGTTATTAATTTCGACAATCAAGAGCAGTTGAAGCAAATAATGGAAAAATTGAAATTGTCATCCGAAGAATAAGTATGATGAAACGCTTGTTTCTTATAATAGGTCTTGCTTTGTTACTAAGTTCCAGTACTTTTGCCCAGAGGGATACTACAGTTAGTAGTAATAAAGTTATGATTCCAGTATTTTTGTCAGCTGTCCTGCCTGGAGCAGGACAGATTTATAATGGTAAATGGTGGAAGGTACCATTTATTTATGCGGGTCTGGGCGCTACCTATTATTTGTATATTAATTTGGATTATCAGTATCGTGTATTATTGCAAGATATTGTTACGCGTCAGAATGGATATTCCTTCGGTATTACTAATATTCAGGATATCAATACCTTAAAGAGTACCAAAGACCAATATAGAAATTGGCGAGATCTCACTGGCATTGGTTTTTCCTTGGTATGGATATTAAATGTCGTGGATGCTTATGTTGACTCTGAGTTAAAAAATTTTGATGTGTCTCCTGACCTGTCTTTTGACTCATCTACAATTTATGATATAACGACTGGACAAGCGGTTCCTGCTTTTTCTGTTAAGGTGAGATTTTAGGTATTACTTTTATTATTTATTCCTTTGAAAAATAGAGTATTATGAGGCGTTTTATAGTAATTATTTTTAGTTTATTGCTTTTTTTTACGATATGGGGGCAGGACAATGATTCCCTTATGACTCAAGAGGTTGTCCGTAATCTGGATGAACTGATGAACCTTTGGGCTGTCCGTAGCTCCCAGGATACTTTTATCAGTAGCCAAGGATTAGACCATAAGCTCGATACTCCTGATTCTGTGATAATCAGACGGCTACATTATATTCCTACCAGTATTCCTTTGACATTTAATTACCGTGTACGTCGCTGGATAGATTTTTATTTGAAACAAGAGGAAGCAATCCCGACATTTTTGGGATTAGGACGTGTGTATTTCCCTGTGTTTGAGCAGATATTGGATAAATATAATTTACCGCTGGAATTGAAATATTTGCCCGTTATAGAGTCGGCTTTTAACTTGCGCGCACGCTCGCATGCAGGTGCTCTGGGATTGTGGCAGATTATGTATGGGACTGGTAAGTTGTATGGTTTGGAGATTAATAGTCTGGTAGATGAACGGTTGGACCCATATAAGGCAACAGATGCAGCTGCCAGGATTCTGAAGGATTTGTACGACAAATATCATGATTGGTATCTGGCATTAGCTGCTTATAATGCAGGACCTGGTAATGTTAATAAAGCAATTAGACGCTCTGGCGGTAAAACAGATTTTTGGCAGATTTATCCATATTTACCAAGAGAAACACGTGGGTACGTGCCTGGTTTTATTGCAATTGTATATCTGATGAATTATGCTACGGAGCACAATTATTATCCAAGAAACGTAAATTTAGATCTCAACACAGATACTGTCATGGTTAATGATACTCTGCATCTGAAGCAGGTAGCCCAAGTGTTGAATATTCCAATAGACCAATTAGAAGACCTTAATCCAGAATATAAATTGGATATTATTCCAGGTCAGATCAAGCCTTATCCTTTGCGATTGCCTGCTGACAAAGTGTTGAGTTTTATATCTTTACAGGATTCGATTTATCATTATAAAGATTCTGTATTTTTCCCGGATAATGTGATAGTCAATGTTAACACAAGAGCTTATTATGCCAGAGGAGCGTATCATCCTATGCCTTGTCATTATAGCAGAAGGGGTAGGGTAAAGCTTTATTATACTGTCAAGCCAGGAGACACTTTTGGATTTATAGCAGATTGGTATGATGTAACTATCAGAGCCTTAAAATGTTGGAATAACCGTTGGTCTAACCGTCTTCACGTCGGCGAAAAATTGGTAGTTTATGTGCCAGCGAGCAAAGTGAACTTGTATAAGAGAATAAATAACCTTAGCTTTGATCAAAAGCAGAAACTCACAGGTACGCCCATTGTTAACACAACAAAACCTGACGACCCACAATATGTTTATTATCAGATTCGTAGGGGCGAGAGCCTTTATACAATAGCACGTAAATTCCCTGGCATTTCATATTATGACCTGGTTAGTATTAATGGTTTTAATAGCTATGATGTAAGGCACTTGAAACCAGGACAGTGGATAAAGATAAAAAAGAAGGACTGATGCAAGAAAAGTCAGAAATATTTCATGCAGCTGTAAAGGAAGTCATTCCCAGCTGGCAAGGCAAGCAGGACACGCGATACGATCAGATCCGCAGTTTGTCTTTTTCGTATTACATGATAGACAGCTTGCCGCACGAAGTAGCGATGTGTAAGAATTTGGAAGAGATTGAGCTTATTAATACATATATTTACAATTGGACAGAGACATTTGAGATACTCAGGCATTTGCCACGGCTCAAGAGAATAAAAATTACTATTCCGTCAGCTTATGTACTGCCGGATGATATGCTCGAGAAGATAGTATGGCTTGAGATAAAGCCTTATCAAAGCGATGCTTTTTTCCCAAAAGTAAAGAAAGGTCAGGAAGTTATAGACTTGCGCGATAAAGTGCAGTTGATAGACACTTTCTTCAAGTTTAATGACAAGATTTTTACACTTCCCAATCTTGAATATTTGAGTCTTGGCTCACTGAGAATAGAGACTTTGCCAGAGAGTGTTGGTAGTCTGAAGTCTTTGAAAAAGTTGGATTTAGCATATTGTTATCTCAAGAATTTGCCTGCCCAGATTGGAGAGCTTTCTAATCTGGAAGAATTGTCTCTACAGTTTAACGAATTGGAAGTATTACCATTGGAGCTGAACAACATAGAGAGCTTGCGAGTGCTTGATTTGACTTCTAATTATTTGCAGTATTTGCCAGACTTGAGCGGTCTTTCTCATCTTAAGGAATTATATCTGTCGGAAAATCAGCTGACTACATTTCCTGAATTCATTCTTAATATTGCGGGGCTCGAGATACTTAATGTATCTGGTAATTATATAAAGTCGTTGCCTGAAGAGATAAGCCAGCTAAAGAGTTTGAGAATTTTTGATGCTTCGGGAAATAAGATTTCCAGCCTTCCAGAAAATTTTGCTTTTCAGAAAATAGAGGAGCTTTATCTCTCTCGCAATAGAATTACTCGTTTAC
>JALWCU010000221.1 GCA_027015275.1 Bacteroidales bacterium
TTTTAATAGCCATAATAGTTATTTTTGAACCTTTATAAAAGATTTCTGCTTCATACACTTTATTAAATCTCCATGGACATGAGTTTAACTTATAAGTTAAACCATGTCAAGTTATTATATCGCCAACAAAGAGGATAAATGGTGGTTCAAGCCTTCTAAATTTAGCACTGATTTTCCCCCCATTTTGCCTTAAGCTATTACATATAAAGCCCCGCAAACGAAGCTTGCGGGGCTTTATGAAAATCTTATCTATCAAAAACCGAATAGTATCCTTGATTGTGCAACCCAATAAATTCGCGGATTAAGCTCCCTCAAAAACTGTACTTTATCTCCACAAAGGCAAGTTTGCCCAGATGTTTGCCCATCTCGCTGAAGGGGGATGAACCTTTTCCTCCACTTAAAAACAATCCCATCACAATGTTTACCGCATCAGCGGGAGAATAAATTATCTTCGGAATGGTGAAATAATCATCGTCGGTGTAATCATAGATGATGGTTTGGTCTGTACTCCAGTTGCCTGAGGGAGAGTTATATCCAAGTGTCAGCGTTCCATAATAGATTTTCTCATGTGTCTGAAAGTTGAATTTCTCGGCAAACTTCAATAGCATCCCGGACATAGGGTCATCAAAGTCTGTGGAGTCCCTGAAATTTTTGATGTATTTGACTCCACCCTGGATGCCAAACTTTATCTTTTCGTCAAAGAATGTGCGGTTGCCACCGGCAACTGCATAAAAATATGAATTCTTCACCAGCGGATCCACACCATCCCTGTCCTTTGTATCAAAATATGCCCCTTCACCATGAATCTCCCATCCACTCAGCGTCGTTGAAAAATCGGCACCATACACCTTTATCAGGTTATACACAGGGTAAATTACGACACAAAAGGGAGGTGGAGGTGCGAGTACTTTTGATTCAAAATCAGGGTCTCTGTCGTAAATACTGAGGTAAGTTGCCGAAAATTCAAAGTTTGTCAGAAACCCATGTAATCTCAATCCATACTGTGTGTACTTTACGTCTTTTCCGGGCTTCACCGCTCTCGTGGGGTCAAATTCAATAATCACACTTGGTGTCTCAACTCGAAAAGC
>JALWCU010000222.1 GCA_027015275.1 Bacteroidales bacterium
GTTTTAGACACACCTAAAACTTTGGCGAAAATTTGTAAAAGTTAAAGGTAGATAGAAAATTTTTGTATCTTTATAGCAAATAAAATGAAGGTTTATGATTGAAAGGAATATTTATTTACAGCGCATTTTACCGTTTGTTGGGAAAAATATCATTAAAGTCGTAACAGGACAGAGACGCGTGGGCAAAAGCTATTTTCTGCGACAAGTTCGTAAGTACATTGAAAATAAATACCCTGAAAAACAGATAATTTACATCAACAAGGAAGACATTGAGTTTGATGATATTAAGGATTACAAGGATCTTGTTGGCTTTGTAGAACGCAATAAGCAGACAGATAAAATTGTTTTGATGATTGATGAAGTTCAGGAAATAAGGGAATTTCAGAAGGCATTGCGGCACTTCTACACAAAAGAAACCTACGATATTTATTGCACAGGCAGTAATGCAAGCCTGCTTTCTGGCGAAATAGCAACATTACTCAGCGGTCGAACTATTGAAATTGAGATGTTTAGCTTGTCTTATCCTGAATTCTTAGAATTTCACAAATTGCAAGACTCTCGGGAAAGTTTTGAGAAATATTTGATTTACGGCGGAATGCCGAATTTGATTCATTTTCAGCTGGATGAGACTATTGTTTTTGAGTATTTGCGCAACTTGTATAACACGATTATTGTAAAAGATGTTATCTCGAGGCATAGCATTAAGAATGTGAGTTTCTTGCAAAATTTATCGCTTTTCATTGCCGATAATACAGGAAGTATAATTTCAGCAAAACGAATAAGTGATTATCTAAAATCTCAGCAAATTCCCCTGTCGCCTGCAGCTGTGCAAGATTATTTGCTGTATTTGTCCGAAGCCTTTTTTATTCACAGGGTTAGAAGAAGCGATTTGCAAGGCAGAAAAATTTTTGAAATAGGCGAGAAATATTATTTCAATGACGTGGGGATGCGTAATGCTTTGATTGGCTACAAGATAGCAGACATTTCAAAATTACTTGAAAACATTGTGTTCCTTCATTTAAAAATAGCCGGCTATGAGATAACTGTGGGCAAAGATAGAGACAAAGAAATAGATTTTGTGGCACGCAGGAAAGGTGAGTTGCTCTATGTTCAGGTTACTTATTTACTCGAAAATCAGGCAACAATTAATAGAGAATTTGGTAATTTGCTGAAAATCAAAAATAACTATCCAAAGATTGTTGTAAGTATGGACACCACGTCTTCAGCAACCTATCAAGGCATAAAACACTTGAATATCAGAGATTTTTGTAAGGAGATAGTGAAAAACTGAAATTTTTAATTTGTTATTCTGTAAAAGTTTTATATTAACCTAAAACTTTTGCAAAAAACCACGAAGATTTGAGCTAAAACTAAAGCTTTTAAATAAACTGGCAGTATTTTAGGTTTGTATGAAAATTTTGTTTTTAGTTTTTTCTTTTTATTTGATAAATATCTGATAAACAGGGCACAACTTAACATTAGGTATGGAAATTATAACTTTTTAATACCGATTTTTTACGGATATTGAAAAGGATAGACAAGTTATTGAATAACGAATCTGAAAAAATACTTGTTTATGTTGGGGAAAAGAATATGAATCGCGGTGATGTTAAAGTGGTTAGTTGTACCAAGTTACTGAGTGAATTATGAAATTTACTTTTCTTCTTCCCAGGCAATGAAGTTCATAATGAGTTTGATGAGCTGGTCTTTTTGTTCTGTGGGGCTGGCTGCTACAAGGTAGCATAGTGCAGTGAGAGTGTTGCTATTGAATTTTTTGAATAGTTCTTCAGGAGAGAGATTGTCGTAGAGAAATTTTAGGAACAAAAGAGCACCGGTTCGTTTATTGCCATCACAAACGGATGATTCTTGATAATCAGGTACAGCAAATTTGCGGCTTTTTCTTCAAGTGACGGATAAAGTTCCTGTCCGCCAAAGGTTTGAAAGATAGTATTGAGCGCACTTTCAAATAGTCCCCTGTCTCTTACTTGTCCAAAAACTTCAGAGGCTTCATTGCGTTCCATCAAGTAAGCTTTCAGCTGGTCAATTGCGGCGTGTGCTTCTTCGTAGCTTATTGGTTTTTTCCCTTTACGTGTTTTGTCAACTTTGATTTTTCCTGTATCATACTCTTCAATCCATTTCCAAACCAAGGCGTACTTTTCAATTATTTCCAGCATTCCTTTTGCTTCTTGCGCTGTCAGGTAAGGTGTATTGATGTTGGCTTTGATGAATTTGATAGCCTCTTCAAGTTCTTTGAGTTTTTCTTGCGTAATGTGTTTTTTCGTTGATAACATAGCCTTTGATAAGATAATTTTTCAGAACATTTGTAGCCCAAATTCTAAACTGCGTAGCTTTCTTAGAGTTAACACGATAACCTACAGCAATGATTACGTCAAGGTTGTAAATCTTCATTTGCCTTCTTTTACCATCAGCTGCAACCTGTGTAATTTTTGCACAGGTTGAATTTTCATCTAATTCGCTTGATTTATAGATATTTCTAATATGTTTTACTATAACTGTTCTATCTACGTCAAAAAGTTTGGCTAATTTATGAGCATCCAGCCATAGAGTTTCTTCTTTAAGCTGGACATCTATTTTCTTGTCTTTATCTTCGTATATGACTAGTTGATTGTTGTTTTCCATCATTCGCCAATTGAATTGAGTTCACTCGTTAAATCTAACAAAATTAAAGTTTTTTTTCTTCTGCCAATGCGCAATTTTTTAATCAAAAAAATATTACATTTGGGAAATTTCGTTAAAGTTTTTGTATCATGTTAAAGATTTCTGTACTTGGGGCTGGTCTGGTAGGAAGTGCAATTGCAATAGATCTGAACAAGAAATTTGATGTTAGCGTATATGACATTAACGCTGGGAGATTGCAGTTTTTAACTAAGGAGCATGGCTTAAAGGTGCAGACTGCTGATTTGTCTGTGGCAAGCGAGATACACAGGGCAGTGGCTCAGGCTGACATCGTTGTGAATGCTCTGCCAGGTTTTATGGGGTTTAACACGCTAAAGGAAATTATCTTAGCGGGTAAAAATGTCGTGGATATTTCGTTTTCCCCAGAGGATGCTTTTGAGCTGGATGAACTGGCAAAGGAAAAAGGTGTTACAGCTATTGTGGATTGTGGCGTGGCGCCAGGCATGGGAAATATTCTTTGTGGCTATCATAATGCCCGTATGGAAATGACTGATTATAAATGCTATGTGGGTGGTCTGCCTTTCCGTCGTCAGTGGCCCTTTCAGTACAAAGCAGTTTTTTCGCCAATTGATGTGATAGAAGAATACACACGTCCAGCGCGGTTTGTCCAGAATGGACAGGTTGTTGTGCGTCCTGCACTGTCAGACGTTGAACTTGTGAACTTTGCCCCTGTTGGTACATTGGAAGCTTTTAACACAGATGGACTCAGAACTTTGATTAAGACTATGAACATTCCAAACATGGTGGAGAAGACTTTGCGTTACCCCGGTACAGCCGAATACATGATGGTTTTGCGTGAGACAGGGCTTTTTGATACACAAGAAATTGAAGTAAAAGGAACGAAAATAAGACCTGTAGATGTGGCTGCCCAGCTGCTTTTTCCAAAATGGAAACTCGACCCAAAAGAAAAGGAATTTACAATTATGCGGGTGATGTGTAGAGGCAGCGAGCAAGGTAAGGAAGTGGAATACGTTTATGATTTGTTCGATGTAACAGACACACAGGCAGGTACAACTTCAATGGCACGCACTACAGGCTATACTTGCACAGCTGCTGTCAATCTCGTTGCAGTAGGACTATATACGCAGAAGGGAATCTCGCCACCAGAGTATATTGCTACAACCCAAGAGAACTTTGAGTTTATAATGAACTACTTAGCACAAAGAAATGTTAATTACAGAGTAAAAAAGCAAGAGATAAATCAGTAAACTGACTAATAAAAGGTTACGTAAAATGAAACAGCTGCTAATAAAGTTCTCTGATGCACCTAAATGGCTGCAATTCCTTATTGTGTCAGTAATTGGTAGCTTAATTTTTATTTTACTTTTTGTTTTGTTCAGTCCCAGTGCTAAGCATATTTTATTGAAATCTGTAATTTTTACTTTGATACTTAGTTTTTATGGGACTTACATAAAGCCAGGTATCTATAGTTTCTAAGCACTTTAGTAAGAATAAAGGCATAAGCGAGTTGAATTAGCGGGTTAGTTTTGTTGCAGGCATAAGAATGCAGTGAGTAAAGAATAGTAAAAGGTTCTTTATCGTCTGCCTCTGTTTCGAATCATAGGTATAACGCCGTATCGTATCAGGTCAAATGTGTCTTCTGTCATGGACATGCCTACAGCTATTCGTGGTAATGTTAGAGGATATTTTAGCGATTGGCGTGTGATGTTTTTTGAGAGAGTTGTTGTGGCGGTCTGGATATTATTTAGTTTGAGTATGTTTATTTCTCTCTGACCGAAGCTCTGTGTGTCTCCAAAAGGATAAGCAAAATGTTTAATTTTCTTTCCTGTGTGTTGCTCTATTAGCTTAATGGATTGTGTTATTTCCTGTTCAGCCTGTTCGTTTGATAGTTGGCTAAGTCGCGGATGACTGACAGTGTGAGCGCCTATTGTTACCAACTGCTCATTTGCCAGCTGTTTTATTTCGTCCCAGGACAGGACAGTATGTAATGGTTCGCTTAGCTCTTCTGTTGTAAAGATTGATTTTAGTAGCTCTGTCTTTTTTGTCGCTGGTGTGGTCTGTATCTGATTGTGTAATAGCTCAAATAGTCTTTCTTTTTCTGCCAGTGTGTAAGCTGTGAATTCATATTTTTGCCCGTTGAAGCTGAAGTTTATTTTGTCCTGATTGAGAATTTTTTTCTCCAAAGCATCCCACCATAGTATAGCTTTTCGGTCAGGGAAGTTTGTAGTTATGTAGATTGCGAAAGGTACATTATATTTTTTCATCAATGGCAATGCAAAGGTCAGATTATCTTTGTATCCGTCATCAAAGGTAAAAAGTACAAATGGCTTTGGGGGGCTCTTTGTGCCTGTCAGCTCGTCAAGTGCGGGAAATTTGTATTTTAATTTTTGAAAATATTTTATCACGTCTTCTACAAATTCAGGTGTAACTTCCAGGTAAGCATTGGGCCATAAGCGCATTTCTTTTGATCGTGGCAGGACTCTGTGAAACATTAAAATATGTCCAATGCCGCCATATACAGCCTTGAATGGCAAACCATTGGTCAGCTGTAGAGCTCTGGCACTGATGTGTATAGCTTTTTTCTTAAGTCCTGTAGCTTGTTTCATTAAAATTGTGCTATTTTTATTTATCCAAAGTTAAGCAAAAATAGTGGTCATGAAAATCCTTATAGTCAGCCCAACCTTCCCCCCTGATAATACGCCTGATCTGCATCGCGTACGGATGATGTTGCCTTTTTTGTTGGAATCTGGTCATGACGTAATTGTCCTGTCGGTTGATCCACGTTTTACAGAAGCTCCAAAAGATCACTATCTTGCCCGTGCCTTGCCCCAAGGGCTGAAGATTATACGAGTCAAAGCCTTGGATTACAGAATGACGCGGGCATTGGGACTTGGAAACCTTGCTATTAGAAGTTTCCCTTTTCTGCTCAGGCAAGGCAGTCGTATTATTCGTTCTTTCAAGCCTGACATAGTTTTTTTTAGTACCACAATGTTTTTGTCAATGCCCCTTGGCCGTATCTGGAAAAGACGTTTTAAAGTGCCGTTTATCCTTGATTTTCAGGACCCATGGCGAAATGATTATTACAAGTCTTTGCCAAAGGACAAACGCCCACACAAATATTGGTTTATTCATAGTCTAAATAAATTTTTTGAGCGCTGGACAGTGCCTTATGCAAATGGTATTGTCGCCGTTAATCAAACTTATATTGACCTTCTTTCAGAGCGTTATGGAAAGCGACTGAAAGCCAGGACTATAGTTCTTCCTATGGGTGCTCCTTCATCTGATTTTGATTATGTTCGAAACAATCCACCTTCATTGCCAGTAAAGCTGGATAAGGCCACAATAAATGCCGTCTATACAGGCGTGGTGCCAGACAATATGCTATTTAGCATTGAAGCAATACTCAGAGCTATTAAACAGTATAATTTACATGCAGAGAAAAAAATAAAGCTCTATTTCATAGGGACTAATTATGGACCAAAACATCTGCACCGTGAGCGTGTGCTTGCTTTGGCTCGAAAATTGGCAGTGGAAAAATACGTGCATGAGCGAGCCGAACGAGTATCGTATTTCGAAGCGATTCGTCTTGTGCAAATGGCTGATTTCCTACTGTTGCCAGGCACTACAGACCATCGATATACGCCGTCGAAGTTCTTTGTCTATGCACTCAGCTCAAAGCCCATTCTTGCAGTTTTTCATGATAACAGCCCACTGAAGAACACAATTAAGGAAACGACTGATTTGCCGTTTATTACATTTACTGGCGAGACTGATATGAACTCGTTAATTGACAGTATTGAGCATGTTGTCAATATTTTTGTATCAGGATTTAAGCCACAGATAGATAAGGATAAATTCACAAAATACACAGACCGTTATATGACTCAACGATTTTTGAGTTTTGCTGTGGCTGTGATTAAGCAAAACTCTGCCAGATCTGTTTGATTTTTTTCTTTTCCCTGTCCCAAGAGAGATGCCGGGCATAATTGAAACGCTGTTTTTTCTGTTCTCGTATCTGGTCTGTTTGCTCGATGATTTCAAGTATTTTCTGGTTAATCATTTCCGGTGTCTGCGCAGTTACTGTCCCCAGTGCTTGATTCTCTGAGATAAAACGCTTCTGCGCTGGTGTGTCTGTAGCCAGGATATAAAGACCTGCCTGTGCGTAAGCAAAGATTTTGTTAGTAAGGCATATCTGACGGTTCATGTCCGAAGAATTCAGCTCTATTGCCAGGCCCACATCATATTTACACAGCTCGTTATTAAGCTCTTGCTGTGGCATGGGTGACTTTATGGTTAACACGTCTTTAAATTGCCTTAGAAATTCTTTGTAAAAATCTGCGTAGAGATTGCCAATGAGCGTCAGATGAACCTTGTTCCTGTGTTTAAAAAGCTGGGGAATGACCAGTTCCAACCCACGACCTGCTGCAATATTCTGCGAGAACCAGACAAATTGTATTTTCCCTTGATTAGCAGGTTGATAAATAAATTCTTGCTCAGGGAAGCTATTGTTAATAACCTGCATTTTGTCTTCAGGATAGTCAGCTATAAGCTTGTGCGTATATTCACAAATCATTGGAGATGCGCAGGTCAAAAAAGCAGCATTGGGCAAGAGACGGGTCATTATCAACTGACGTCGCCGGCGTTCTTCGTCATTACACTTTTCGCCCGGATGGTAGTCTTCTACATCAAAGATAAACGGAATGCCTGTCAAGAGCGACACGCGCCATGCAGGATAAAGTGCTGGTAGAGTATGAGCGATAATTAGGTCATAATCAAGTTGTTGCTTGCGTACATGATTCCACAGCATAATAGATCTACGGCTGTGTGCAAGCGAAGATAGAAATATGCTGTCCTTGGCAAATTTCCACAACTGTCGTGCACCTTTTTCAGCTGCTGTCCACATAAACCAGCGTATTGGATGACTGCGAGTTACTGGCAGAAAGGTCATTTTGTGAGCCTGTAGCTGTGGGATAAGCTGCCTATCAATATGAGCCGACCAGCCGCCCAAATCAATGCCTACAAAATCTACTGTATAACCCAGCTCAGTAGCCAGTTGCAGCTCTTTTGTGAGCCGTGGATTGGTCGTTAGATTAAATGCCGAAAGAAAAAGCAGTTTCATGTGTAATGAGTGTGATGATGCTTTAGTTCGGCTCAATAATAATGAATTTTGATGGTCAAAAAAAATCCTTGGTTTTAACATTGGCATTGGGTTGACGACAAAAGTTTTGATATTTTAGCAGAGGAAATTTTTGCAGTTCTGTGTGCGGCGTTGTGGCTCTGCCACAACGTAAGTAACATAGCAGGCTACAGCCTGTTATAATATCTCAGTGAAGGCAGAGCCTTCACTGGACATGAAAATTACGTTGTGAGCAGGAGTCCACAACGTTCTAAAATTGAAAAAAGAATAGTTAAAGTATGAACAGAGAACATGTAATACTCGTGGATCACTATGACCGTGAGCTTGGAATAATGGAAAAAATGGAAGCGCACCGTCGGGGTATTCTTCATCGTGCTGTGTCGGTGTTTCTTGTCAACAGCCGAGGGCAGTGGCTGTTGCAGCGGCGGGCTGCGCAGAAATATCATTCTGCGCGGATGTGGAGCAACGCTGCTTGCACACATCCGCAGCAAGGTGAGACAAACCTTGCCGCAGCCCGCCGACGTCTGCGTCAGGAGCTGGGTATAGATGCAGAGCTAACAAAGGTTTTCGACTTTGTGTATCGTGCTAATCTGGATGCCGGCCTCACCGAGCACGAGTTTGATCATGTTTTTATTGGAGTGTCAGACCAGATACCAAAGCCTGATCCCCAGGAAGTTATGGACTATAGATATGTGGACTATCAGTCGTTGGAGCAGGAAATACACCAGTATCCTGACATGTTTACAAAGTGGTTCAGATTGCTTTATTGGCGAGTAGCTTTTAGCTTAGAAGAAATTGTGAATGATAGCAAAATTTGAGCGACATGGGACGAGCAAAATTGCAGGTTTATGTGGCTATGTTTTTTTCGGTTGTGTTCTGGGGCTTTTCGTTTGTGTGGTCCAAGCAAGCTCTGGAGTTTTACCACCCAATAAGTGTGATTTTCTTCCGCCTGGTGCTTTCTGTGGCGTTTTTGTTTTTCTTTGGTCTCTTGTTCCGTCAATTGCAAAGAGTAGAGCGCAAGGACTGGAAAAAGATAGTTATAGTGGCGTTCTGGGAGCCTTTTGCTTATTTTATAGGTGAGAATTATGGACTGACGCATGTCTCGTCCACAACGGCTGCTGTTATTATAGCGACCATACCTCTTTTTTCGCCCGTAGCTGCATATTATTTTCATGGTGAGCGTATTAGTAGGACAAACTTTATGGGAATTTTGCTTTCTATTTTTGGTGTTGTGCTGGTTGTATTAAAGCCAAACCTCGGTTTTAAATCAGATCTATGGGGATTGCTTTTTCTGGTGTGGGCAGTGTTCTCGGCTGTTATGTATTCTGTTTTTGTGCTTGACCTGTCGCATAAATACAATGTTTATACAATAATTACTTATCAGAACTCATTCGGGGCTTTGATGTTTTTACCGGTTTTTTTAATAATGGATTTAAAGGATTTTGTCTCAGTAGGTTTTGTATGGCAGGCGTGGTTGCCTATCCTGTTGCTTGCTATTTTTGCTTCGTCCCTGGCATTTATGTTTTTTACTTATGGCATTAAATATCTGGGAATTACAAAGGCAAATATCGTAGCAAACCTGATACCGATTTTTACTGCGTTTTTCTCTTTTCTGGTACTGGGAGAAAGGTTCACGTGGTTTAATATCCTAGGGATCCTCCTTGTCGTAGTCGGTGTTATTCTCTCGCAGAAAGGTGATAGCAAGACAGTAGTTAATGAGTGGTGAATACTCAATAGACAGTTTTAATGTACTACATTGTGCACATTGTTTATATTATCCAGTCAGTGAGGAATAGCTTGGGTGCATAATTTTTATGGGGATGCAAAATTTGATCTTATTTTTTCCATCATATTAGAGACGACACATCGTAAGATACAGCAGCAAAAAACGGCAATCAATCATAAAAAATTTGTTTTGAGATTAGAACACAAGCAGTGTTTTGTTCAAATTATAAAAGTTAATATTAATCAAAATATAGAATTTGTTAAATTTTGATTGTAATTTTGTTTTGAACTTTAAATTGTTTGAGATGAAAAAATTTTTACTGTTTATTTTTTTAGTTAGCTATTCTTTTGTACTCCAGGCTCAGAGTGATATCGACTATTTAAAGCAATCTTTGGCAATATCTTATGCTACGGCTCAGGCTGTGATAAGCAATTATAACTATGGCTATTATTCAGGTGTTAGCACAATAGCTATGCTTTTGAGAGTGAACCAGAGTTTTATATTGTCTTCTTATTTTAATGCTCATGATAATTACATTATTATTGCTGGTGGTGATGAGGACGTTGCAAGTCTTAGAGTAGAAGTTCTCGATTCTTTGGACTATGTATATGCCAGTAACCGGGGCCAGGATAAAAATTTTATTGGCGTTAAATTTTCCCCATTTCATTCCGGTGTCTATAAAGTAAAAATAACGCTTGCAGCTGGTAATGATATTAAAAGTTACTGTAGCCTGCTAATTCTTCAGGAAAATGGAATTAATATCTCATTTAATACTATTGGCTATACTTTTGATAAGATATTCCAGGATGTACGAATTTTAGAACAAGGTCCATCTTTGCATTTTGGTGGCGTAGAGGTTTGTTTTTATGGTATTACCTTAGGAAAAGAAAATACAGGTGCTGCCTTTGATGGCATAAACTTAGAGGGTAGCGATCCAGTGTACTTTTTTTATGCAAGAGGTGATATGAGTGTAACTTCTCTGAATGTGAGTGTGTACAATAATATCACAGGCGTAACTTTGTATGATAAAAAAATTGGCGATGGTAAAATGGTTATGCTTAGGCCTCCAGAGTATGCAAAACTAGTCCGCCTGAATGTCAGGAAACAGAGTTTTGAACCTTCATATATTGCTGTCATTGGTGCTTCTGTAAGGTAGTTCACTGTTGTGGTAGATAGAACCTAAATCTAAACTGTGCATTTTGTGCGGCGTCTCGTGGATAAAACCTGACTGTGTACTTTCGGTTAGGTAAAAGACTCAGGAAATTGTCAGAGAAAAAACCGTCTGTATTGGCCAGTAATTGCAATTTGTACACAGGGTAGTCGCTTTGCAAGGTAACCAGGTAATAATTATGGACTTTGCTGGAGTGTACGTTTATTTTTGCTCGCTGGAAATCAATGTATTTGGGGTAAGAGAGCAAGACAGTGCTGCTATCAATGGCGTGGTTACGGCTGTCGGTTAGATAAACTGCAAAAAATTGTTTTGTCGTATCAATATCTGAC
>JALWCU010000223.1 GCA_027015275.1 Bacteroidales bacterium
GTCCTGTCGAAGGGTCATATTTAAAATAAAAATACCAGCTCCCATCCAGCTCTTCTACCTTTTCGCAAATGGCTGTCTGGTCAACATGTCCTTGTACTATATGCCCATCCAAGAAGCTATCCGGTCTCATGCTGCGTTCAAGATTAACCTCATCTCCTAATTGCAGAAGTCCTAAGTTAGTCCGCTTTAGGGTCTCTTCCACTGCTGTAACTTTATATACGTCTTTCTGTATATCTACCACAGTCAGACATACGCCGTTGTGAGAGACACTCTGATCAATAGAAAGTTCGTTAACAAAGGGACAGGTCAGATAAATGTGAAGATTAGTTCCTTCCTTTTCTAACTTCACAATTTTTCCTGTTGTTTCAACTATACCCGAGAACATAGAATTAATTATTTTATTGTTTGTTGAGCAAAATAATCTATTTTCAGGAATATTCTTAAACACTTTTGTCATAATAAAGTTTTTTTCTATTATTAAAATGTGAAAGTAAAATCTAAATATATTGATAGTCAAGAGAATATCTAACGACTTCGGGGGAGAAGCAAATCTGCCCTTTTCAAAGTCTATATCAAATAGACTGCTTATTCTTCGTGAGATATTAGGAAGAAAGATTGAGATATTGAATTTATCAAATGCTGAAGACACACTTACTCTTGCTTTTGTCCTTGATGAGCTCGCCACGACCGATGATTTTATTTTCACATTGGACGTAGGAAATTGTGGAACATGTATGCGTTTTCTTACGGCTTTCCTTTCCAATAGACCTGGTACATACATTCTTACTGGTAATAGACAGATGCAGCAGCGTCCTATTGGACTTCTGGTTGATGCCCTGCGTCAGCTTGGGGCTGAGATAGCTTATATTAATAACGAAGGTTTCCCGCCGTTGTTTATTACTGGCAGACAACTGGCCGGTGGTAGAGTCCAAATAGATTGTTCTATAAGTAGTCAGTTTGCTTCTGCTATAGTATTGACTGCACCAGCACAGAGCAAAGGACTTGAAATAAAAATTACATCAATTAGCTCGCAACCATACCTTGAGATGACCCTTAAGTTAATGGAAAAACTGGGCTTGAGAGTTGATAGAATAGGCTCTTTAAATTACTACATTCCTGGCCAGGATATAACACCGCAGACTTTCTCTGTGCCTGCTGATTGGAGCTCGGCAGCTTTTTGGTATGCTTTTGTTGCTTTATCACAAAAGGCAACTGTTACGCTGAAAGATTTAACAGATTGTGGGCTACAAGGCGATGCAATTCTTTATAAAATTTATGATAGCCTTGGTGTGAAAACTAAGTTTACATCTGAGGGCGCTGAGATTCATAAAAAGCAGGAAAGATTAGATTTCTTCTCACGAGAAATGAAGGATTACCCGGATCTGGCCATACCACTGATAGTCAACTTGGTATTACTTGGGATAAGTTTTCGTATTACAGGATTGGCACATTTAAAATATAAAGAAACGGACAGGTTGAAAGCCCTACAAACTGAGCTAAAAAAAATCGGAGCAAATATCACAGTTGACGAAAATGATACAGTGTCGTGGGAAAAACAAGAACTTGTATTTCCCGAGAAGATTGTATTCGATACCTATCAGGACCATCGTTTGGCAATGGCATTTGCCCAGGTAGCAATGTTTACAGACATAGAGTTAGTTGATGCTCAAAGTGTTGTAAAAAAATCATATCCTGAATTCTGGTTAAATTTCAACAAATTATTCATTAAAACAAAAACCATATAACGATGACACCAGAACTGGCGTATTTAATACTAATTAT
Organism: Bacteroidales bacterium; assembly: GCA_027015275.1. Lineage (GTDB taxonomy): Bacteria > Bacteroidota > Bacteroidia > Bacteroidales > S143-33 > S143-33. The sequence goes on from JALWCU010000223.1 coordinate 1,783, forward strand.
TGTTTTATTCGCGTTGGCAATAACAGATTTATTCGTTGGTGTTAGTAATGACGCAGTAAATTTTCTTATTTCCGCTTTTGGTTCTAAGGCAGGACCAGTATGGGTTATACTCTTGACAGCAAGTCTTGGCGTGCTTGTCGGAGCGGTATTTTCTAATGGCATGATGGAGGTGGCACGAAAAGGCATATTTCACCCTGAGCAGTTTGTCTTTTCCGAGATCATACTAATTTTCGTGGCTGTGATGCTCACGGATATAATAATGTTGGATTTCTTTAATACCTTTGGTCTGCCTACATCCACTACTGTCTCCCTTGTATTTGAATTATTAGGTTCGGCTGTGGCAATATCTTTAATAAAAATCGCTCATACTCACGCCGGTACGCTGGGACAATACATTAATTCATCTCGAGCGTTCATGATAATCGGTGGCATCTTGTTTTCCATTGTCGTTGCATTCACTATTGGTGCTATAGTACAGTACATTGCACGCTTAATCTTTACCTTTGAATATGATAAAAATTACAAGTATTTTGGTTCACTATGGGCAGGTTTTGCATTTGCAGTTATTATATTCTTTATGTTTATAAAAGGATTTAAGAATTCGGCTTTTGCAGGCGAACCATGGGTGCAGTGGATACTAAGCCACAAAGGTCAAGTGATAGTCTATTCTTTCATTATTTTTACGGTTTTGTTTGAAATTTTAAAGTCAGTTTTTCATGTTAATATCCTTAAAATAGTCGTATTGACCGGTACATTTGCCCTGGCTATGGCATTTGCTGGTAATGACTTGGTCAACTTTATTGGTGTGCCACTGGCTGGATATTCCTCGTTTGAATATTGGGTACATTCAGGTGTCAGCCCAGATCATTACACGATGGAAGCCTTAGCTGGCAAAGTTCATGTCCCTATCTATTTCCTTTTGGGCGCTGGTTTGATAATGATATTGACGCTATGGCTGTCTCGTAAAGCTCGTACAGTAATACAAACTTCTGTTGATCTTTCTCGGCAAGAATCAGGTTATGAAAGATTTGGGTCTTCACCTGCTGCCCGTGCGCTTGTTCGTGCCTGGATAAATGCCAGTAACTCTATAAATGCTATAACGCCAAAACCAGTTAAAAACTGGGTTTCCAGTCGTTTTGTCAAAGCACAAAAGCCAGTTTCAACGGAAATGCGCGGTGCTGCCTTTGACCTTATCCGAGCATCGGTTAATCTGGTAGTTTCCAGTGCATTAATTGCATTAGCCACTGCATATAAGCTGCCTTTATCCACGACTTATGTAACTTTCATGGTAGCCATGGGGAGCTCTTTGGCAGATAAAGCATGGGGAAGGGAAAGTGCTGTGTTCCGTGTGACAGGCGTTATATCAGTCATCGGTGGGTGGTTCTTTACAGCAGTAATAGCATTTTCCGTAGCCGCAACAATAGCAGTAATCATTTATTATGGCAAGGCTCTGGCAATTGTACTGATGATACTCTTTGACATTTATTTAATCTACCATTCCCGCATTATTCACCGTCGCCGTATGGCCAAAGAAGAAGAAAAGAAACGTATTAAACGTCTTGAAGCAGAAATTACACCCGACAATGTCTTTGATAAGGTTAAAGAAACAATTTTGCGCGAATTGCAGAAAGTGCCTGTAATACTCGAAGTTACGAAAAATGGCTTTGCTCAATCAGATCGGCGTAAACTCAAGGAAGCAGTCAAGATAGCCGAAAGTCTCAAAGACAATTCAAAACAAATCAAGAAGGAAATTCATCGTGTTATTCATGCCTTGCGCGAAGATATGATAGGCGCAGCGCAGTATTATGTACAGGAGATTGATCATTTGCGTGAGATAGCTAACGCTACGGTTTACTTCTCACGTCGAATGCTCGAACATGTTGAGAACAATCATGAATCTTTCAGTGAAGCACAAAAAAAAGATTACGAAAAAACTTATAATTTGGTCAAAGAATTCGTTGACGAAGTCATTAATATTATTGTTAATGACGAATTTCACAAGATTAATCGTATGCGTGAGTGGAAAAATGAAATCCTCAAAGAATTGGAAGATGCTAAGACAGTGGAAATTCAGCGCATTCAGAATGATGAAGTCGATGTGCTCAGTAGCAATTTATTACTCAATATCATTGCAGAATTTAAGAATCTGGTGCTCTTTATGAATCGTGTGCTCAAGGCTCACAAGCGCTTTTATCTTCATAAAAAAGCTTTAGAAGAACCTATTATTACTGGTTAATGTTGATGTAATTGGGGTTATTTATAAAAAAGCATGCTGATCGTTATTCTGCATGCTTTTTTTTTACGTTGGATAAATTCCTAAGTCAGTCCTCAAGAATAACAGCGAAAAGCACAGAGTTAGAAGAGCTGTTGATGTCTTTGACCTTGAGCTTCAGCCCTTCATTGCCATTAGACGAGTCATAGGTAATTATGGGTGTTGCATCATCCTCGGTAGTTATTTAATCTGTTGATCTCCTACTATATGTCCATCTTCTATCTGTACGATTCTGTGTGCTTTATCAATGACGCGCTGGTCGTGAGTGGCAAAGATAAATGTCATATTTTCCTCTTGATTGAGACGTTCCATTAGGTCCAGAAGATTCGATGTAGCAACAGAGTCGAGATTGGCGGTCGGTTCGTCTGCCAAGACGAACTTGGGCTTTGATGCCAAAGCCCTGGCAACAGCAACGCGCTGTTGCTGACCGCCAGAGAGCTGCGACGGACGGCTATTGGCACGGTCAGCCAGTCCTACCTTTTCGAGTAATTCCATTGTACGACTCTCCCTCTCTTCCTTGCTCTTGCCTTGTAGGTGCATTATAAATTCTATGTTTTCCTTGGCCGTGAGTACTGGAATAAGATTATATGCCTGGAACACAAAACCAATATTCCACAGACGAAAGTCAATGAGCTGATTATCTTTTAGTTTCGTAATGTCTGTTCCGTCTATTATTACGACGCCCTCTGTGGGGTCATCGAGTCCGCCTATTAGATTGAGTAATGTAGTTTTTCCAGAGCCAGAAGGTCCGACAATAGCAGTGAATTCGCCTTGTTCTATCTGCAAGTCAACGCCTCGTATTGCTGGTACCTCGACCTCACCGGATTTGTATATTTTGTGAAGATTTTTAATTTCAATTACTGCCATGACTGTAAGTTTTTTGTTTAAATGATACAGGGTATAAGTGCTTTTGTGTTTGCTTTGTACTGCTCAAATTGTTGCCCGTATTTCTTGGCCAGATATTTTTCCTGTAAAGGAATATTGTAAAAATAGAAGAATGAGAACAAAAACAGAATTATTAACACTGACCACCAGTTCCTCGTGATCATAGAGAATCCTGTTACCCACAGAAGGTCAGAAAAATAATTGACATGGCGGCTAATGCTCCACACACCTGTAGTAAGTAACTTCCCTTTGTTCTGTGGGTTTTTCTTGAACTTGTGTCGTTCCAGTTCCGAGACAAAATGTAAGCTCAGCCCCAGTATAACGAGTATTAGACCTATCCAGTCAATATAATTAGGTACTTGCGCCGAATTATATCCCAACAGAGCGAACCCCAGATAGTACAGAGCAAAAGCAAATGGCAAATTAATAGCTTCTGCCCATGTTATCCTGCGTTTGACGAAAACGAAAATCGTCGGCAGATAAGTGAGAAAGAGCAAAATGTTTAATGACATGAGCAACGAACGGCGCAGATGATTGCCACCTGTGGGAAGAAGGTCTAGCCACTCAAGGACTTTATCCCCCCATTGCCTAAATAATATCATGTATGAAATCCACAGTATAATTAGCTCTAAGATTATTAATGTGAGTTTTTGAGCTGTATTTTTTGAATAGTCTCCGTAAGTAATCATAATTTTTGAGATTTAGTTTAAACATCTGTATGTAAAGCTATTGCTGGCTTTAGTTTTAGAGCTTTCAATGCCGGATAAATAGCAGCAACCACTCCGGTAAATATGACCAGAATTGTTGTTTCCAGAAGTAAAATAGGCGAAGCAGTTGGGTAAATAATCGATGAATAGCCGAGAGCCTCCATGCCTTGTTGTGCATACTTAGTCAAATTAATGCCTACATGCCCTGTGTAAAGCACTATTAAATAGCCTAAAATGATGCCCAATATACCGCCAGTTATGGTCAATAGTACAGATTCATTCATGATCATTGAGAAAACGCGACGACGATTCATACCAATAGCCATTAGCATACCTAGCTCTTTGGTTCGCTCCATGACTGCCATCAACATAGTATTGACAATGCCAAACGAGAGAGCAAACAAGATAAAGGCTTCGAATATGGCATAATAAACCCACACAAGAGACGTCATGATACGCATCGTGGGATCCATGTCAAAGATCGATTCGACCAGCAAAGAAGGGAATTTTTGCTTTATAGCTTGCTTGTATGTTTCTACTTTTTTCTGGTTATCAGTGATGATTGCAATCTCATTGACAGTATTTGCTCCAAGCCCAAGAAGACTGGCTAAATATGATTTTTTGACAAAGATGTACATGCCATCGAATAAATCATTATTCGTATTATAAACACCAATCACACGGAATGCTTCTTCGACTACATCTCCTTTTGTGTCCTGCATTCTGAGTATTATCTTGTGTCCTATCTTATAGCTATGCGACGCATCGGCTATTAGATCAGAGTACTCGTCAAACTGTTTTTCTGTAAGTATTTTTTCCAGTGTATTGTAAAAATTTGTAGTTGTATGAAACTTTTTGTCTTTTACTGTAGCCAATTTGTGCAGTACGTCCGAAGGCAGTCCCATGTCTTTGAGTTTCTGCAAGGACTGGTCTGTGATCTGGTAGTTTACTAATTGCAGCTTTTTTGCCATTTTACGTCCTATGACTACAACATTATTTCGTTTGACCTTGTCTAACCATTTGCTTGTAGAGTCTGACAAGTATTTATAGACCTTGCTAACATCATCCTTGCGAATGGAATTTACCCCTTCTATTATGGCGCCTTGGCTGGAATACGAAGAAGATACCATGCCCATTACTTTTATTCGTCCCGACACTGCCTGCGTGAATTTCATGTCTTTAATTTCTTCTATTATGCTCGCACCGTCGGCAATTGTATCTGTTATACTCATATTGTTAACGAATTGTGGGTTATGTAGTTGAATATGAGCTAATTGTGTCTCAATAAGCTTAATATTTCTGTCCTTCATCCAGCCATCCATCATACTTAATATAAAAATAGTACCTGCCAGGGCAAAGGCAATTGTACCGATAAGTATTAAGCTTCTGACTTTGCTACGCCATATATTTTTCCAAGCTATTGATAGTATCATTGTTTGTGCTTTTTTATTTTATGCTCTTAGAGCTTTGGAAACCTTGAGTTTTGAAATATAGATAATTGGATAAATGCTTGTGAGCATCATCATTATTAAAATTACTAGTGGCTGAATAAGGAAATAAATGTCAGGCAGCTGCGTCGGCATATAAGGTTCAAAATTAAACTGTTCGTAAGCTTTGGCAGCTTCATTACCCAAATAAATCGGATGATAATGAAGATATGTTACTACTGGGTAAGTAATAAGTATAGCTGCTATTATACCCATAACTGTCATAATAAATATCTCTAAAACAAGGGTTTGCCTTAACTTGCCGCGACTCATGCCAATTGAGAGCATGATGCCAAATTCTTTGCGTCTTTCTGCCATTAACATTAGCACCGTCCCGAACACCCCGAAGGCAATTATTATGTAAATAACCATCAATATTATCTGACCGCTAATATTATCGCTTTGTATCTGCTGATAAAGAGTTTTGTTAATCTGCTTCCAGCCTAATACTCTCAGGTTCTTACCTTTTAGCTCCCTGTCAAGGCGCTGGCGAACACGTTCTATTGGAATATAATCATAAGGTCGGATACTTGCCTGAAAGCGTGTATTAACAGCTATGTAACTGACATAACGTGCTGTGTCCCCATTGGGCTTAATATCATAAGTAGAGAAAAGCTCTTGCGCACATCTTAGCGGCATGTAAATAAATGTGCGATTCATCAATGGACTTGGTAAAGCTAAGATGCCAGCAATACGGTATTTCCCAATGGCAGTAGAACCATGATAACCCTGTCCCAGCAAAACAATGCTATCGCCAACATTGACTCCCAGATAATTTGCCAATCCGCCTGCTACAAGGATTTGATTTTCACCTGGTTTAATATAATGCCCATGGTAAGGACTCTCTTTGGCAATTCTGTCAATGTATGGACCGAATTTTTTCGACAGAGCAAGTAGTACATCTTTTATTTTTTCTTTACTGGAATAATAGCCTTGTGCCTTGTTGATAAGCACACGAAGCTCTGCTGGCAGAAATCCCATTTTTTGTATGCTCTGCTCGTCAATCTTGTATTTTGCCAAATGCTTGGAAATTCCAGAAAAATAATTCTCTTTTATTGGGTTGATACCCACTACCATACATACTTTTGATGCATTAGCATGTGAAGCCATTGCACCACTTTCGAGCCTGGGTATGAAAAATTTTATATCAGGGTCCTTGCTTAGCAATTGTTGTAAACTATCAGAGAATTCAAGCACATTATCGATCGATGGGTTATTATGGTAGTCTTGTTGCTGTATTTGTAGGTGTCCTACGAAATGTTCTATAACCGAATTTATAGTGTAATTATAGAAACCTAACTGGAAAGAGCGCATTGTCAAGGCTATTAATGCAGCGAAAAATACAGACGATGCAGTAATTATAGTACGGCGTTTGTTTCGCCACAGGTTTCGCCATGCAATTTTTAGCATTTCTTTCATCTTGCCTTGATTTTAAAAATTAAAATTAATATCCAGACCACGCCGCATATTTTGTATTGTGAAAAAAGACCTTGGAATGTTTACATCAAACTTAATGTCTTCTATGGTTAAAATTGTTTTGTTCTCTGGCTCGTCTTCTGGGGTTATTATAAACTTAGTCGGGATTATACGTCCGTGCATGTTTTTAATGTCCGTAGCTTGCTGTGTTTTAACCAAATAATTGTCTTCGTCATAGAGCTCTGTCCTGAGAATAAGGTAGTCTTTTTTGTCTATCCACAAGATTTGTTTACCCCAGACAATATTTTTCCCTGGCTTGGGTGTGAGTTCTATTTTCCAACATTGGCGGTTGTCTATCACGTCGTTTCCAATTATTTTGTAATTATAATCTTTTGTGATTGAGCCTTCGTTGAGAAGTTCGTCATTGGAATAATCTGACCCCATCCAGCCTTGAGACATCATAGAAGGACCCAGTTTTATTAGGCTATTCACACGCGGATTGTACATCCACATCTGATTCTTAAGCATTAGGAAAGTCTGACCCTGTTCCTTGGCTGGTGCGGTAATCAAAACTAACGCATAATCAGTACCTTGTGAAGCGAACTTCATGCTTACACTACGGCTCCATTTAGGACGTTTGACAATCATTGTCATTTGTGCATACTGGCTTCGCCCCTCCATCTTTAGATAAGCGCGGTGTACTATCTCTGCTCCGTCCTGAGCCCATAGTCCAGCAGTCATTATAATAGTCAAAATTATTAAGAACAATTTTTTCATAAGTACACAAATTTTTTGATTATAAAATCGAGTATATCATCGAATTCAGGATATTGCAAAAGAATATAATGAAGCGACAATCCGTCAAGGGCAGAAATAAGAGCCAGAATAATAGGCCGTGGATTATCTATGCCTTTCTTTTGATAGTAAGGTCCCAGCATTTCAATAATTTTATCAAGATAACTTTTGACCATTGGCTTGACGATGTCTTCTATATCCGGCTGCATATAAAGCATAAAATACATTCGTAATATTTGTGGGTCAATCTCAACTGCCTGCATCGAAACACGGATGTAACTTTCCAAATCCTTAGCAGTGAGCATTTTCGTATCCAGCTGTAAGAAGGCCTGATCCATCTGTACAAAAAGAGAGTTTACAATAGCTATGAGTATATCTTTTTTGCTTTTGAAATAATTGTATATCAATCCTTTAGAAACGCCAGCTCTGCGAGCTATCTCTTCGACAGACGTAGCATGAAATCCTTTTTTGGCAAAAAGCTCCAATGCTGCCTGCATTATCAGCTGCTGTTTTTGCTTTTTTATTTGTTCTATTTGTTCCTTTGTACGCGGCATTTTTTTTGACTGACCGTTCAGTCGTAAAAATAAAAACAAAAATAATTTTCACAAAAAATTTTCTGTTCGAATCATAAACTACTAAACATTATAATTTTAAGCATTGAGCTTATTAAGGTAAATTTTTTTATCTTTACGTTAGAGACAAAACAAATCAGGGCAATGGAAAAGCGAAAAATTTTACTCGGCGAATCTGACTTTAGGAACATGATACAGCACAAGGGCTATTATGTTGACAAGACATTGTTTATCAAGGAAGTAGTGGATAATGGTGCTGTGGTTCAGCTCTTTACGCGTCCGCGGCGTTTTGGTAAGACTTTGAACCTATCCATGCTGCGTTATTTTTTCGATGTTCGTATGCCAGAGAACCGTGAGCTTTTTCAGGGATTGAATATTTGGCACGAGCATGATATAATGCAAGAGCATTGCTGCCAGCATCCTGTAATTTTCTTGACCTTCAAGGACGTAAAAGCAAATACATGGGAAGAGAGCTTAAATTTGATAAAAGACTTATTAACAGAGCTATATCAGGAATTTAGATTTCTTTTACAGAGTGAAACATTGCAGGCAGAAGAAAAAGAAGTCTTTCGGAAAATACTCAGCAAGACAGCTTTGCAATCAGACTATGAACTCAGCATAAAGAAACTGAGTAAATTTTTGCATGAGTACTATGGCAAGCAAGTTTTTATTATAATAGACGAGTATGATGCGCCCATACAGTCAGGTTATGACAAATATTATGACCAGGTAGTTTCGTTCACGCGTAACTTGCTAAGTGGCGCGTTCAAGGACAATCCTAATCTCTACAAGGGAGTGATAACAGGCATTCTGCGGGTGTCCAAAGAGAGTATTTTTTCTGGGCTAAATAACTTGAAGGTTTTTTCAATACTGGAGAACAGGTTTGCCGATAAGTTTGGTTTCACCGAGGAAGAAGTGATACAGCTGCTAAGAGATTATGGTAAGCTGGAGAAATTGGAGCAAGTACGTCGTTGGTATAATGGTTACAGATTTGGTAACACAGAAAACATTTACAATCCGTGGTCTTTGCTCAATTTTGTAGATGATCCAGATTCGATTTTTCAGTCTTACTGGACACAGACGAGTGCA
>JALWCU010000224.1 GCA_027015275.1 Bacteroidales bacterium
CTTGTTACATCGTTCATGACCAGTGGTGTTACGCCTGTAATAAAAATGCGGTCAATCGTGCCTGACTGTGTCAGACTCTTTATTGCTGCGAAAAATGAACGGAAAAAGCCAGTGCCGTGTGTTATCTCCATATACGTCTGCTCGCCAAAATCTACCAAAATGTTGTTCATGAAATTGTCGTATTCGTCGATGAGAAGATATAACCGTATGTTATTCTTGAGCCTTAGACGGTCTATTAAGTTCACAATGTCCGAAGCATTATAATCGCTAAAATCTGGGACTTCTGATGTGATGATTTGTTCGTATCTTTCCAGAAAATCGCTGAATACAAGTCGTATATATCGATTAAAAGAAGCTTCTGTGTCGGCTATATTTTTCCCCACTTTAACAGTTGAAAAGTCAAAACTTAGCACTGCATAAGAGTTTCGCAGCGGTGTGGGATGCTCATGAATGTAAGTGCCGCTAAAAAGCTCATCAAACTCTTCTTTGTGCGTCAGGTCATAGTAATACTCAAGCATTGAAATCAGCAAGCTCTTGCCAAATTTGCGGGGACGAAGGAAAAATAAATATTGCGAGTCTGATCGTTCGATTTTTTCAATAAACTCAGTTTTATCAAGAAAAAAGTAATTTTCAGTCCTGAGCTTCTCAAAATTACTTACACCGTAAGGTATGCGTTTCATCTGTCTGTGTTTTGCTTTTTAAACAAATATACAAAAACTCTATGATTTATTTATGCCTGAAAGACAGTATCATCCACTATCTTACACCAAGAAATCTTAAAAATTACCCCACACGCGTATCAATGACACTGGATAGCATTCTAATTAATAACCCTTAGGCACTGACTTGAAAAAATCTTCCTGAACAAATCCTAGTTCCTTGAGTAATTTGTTTGCCAATCCACTTGAACCAATTCTGAAAAGGTCAGGTACAAGCCACTGTTGACCAAGCACTTGGTCAACTATTGTATAATAGATTGCAGCCTTATCAGATACAGAGACGCCACCGGCTGGCTTGAGACCTACACGACGCCCCGTACGCTGAAAATAATCCTTTATAGCCAGTGCCATTACATAAGCTGCCTCTGGCGTAGCGCCTACTTTTTCCTTACCTGTTGAAGTCTTGACAAAGTCCGCACCTGCTTCCATAGCCAGTATAGCGGCTTTGTATATGAGAAGAAAATCATTAAGCGTACCTGTCTCAAGTATAACTTTAAGTCTGCGATCACTGCTTATTTGTTTCAGTTCTTTAACCTCGTTATAGACAAGGTCATAATTGCCATCCAAAAACTCTCCAACAGAAATGACCATATCCACTTCATCAGCACCAGAATTAATTGCAAGCTCTGTCTCAAGCTTTTTTACTTCCAACAAGGTCTGAGATGCTGGAAATCCACCAGTTACAGAAACTACACGAACATCATCATCTGTCAAAGTCGTGCGCACTGTTTCTACAAACCTCGGATAAACGCAGACCCCTGCTACATTATCCAAATCAAACTTGTGCTTAACCTGATTAACACGTTCGACGACACGGCGTATTGAGCCATAAGTATCTGTTATACTCAGGAAGGTCAAGTCAATAAACGAAAACAGCTTCTTCTTAAGTTCTTGATTAATTGCGGATTGAGACTTGTCCACAAGTTTATTTACTTCATCTTGAATCTCAGCATAATTGAGAGAATCACGGTAATTTTTGAATATCTGTTCCATATCATTTTATTTTTTAGATACATGATGAACAACTATCGCCCTCGGTAGCAATGCCATCAATAATACGCTGCTCTGTCCTGGCACAATAGATATTTCTTTTATGCAGCTCAGCATTATGCCCAAGACGGTGATCAGGAAAACTTTTTCTTTTTCCAAAAATAATTTGAATACTCATTAACAAAATACCCAGACCAAGAATTACCACCGATAATAAGAAAACTGTCCAAAACACGGTATTAATTTTTTATTTTCACTCAAAATTAAAATATTTGACAAATAATTTGTTTAATATTCAAAAAATCTTTGGACCCATGACTCGCTTTTTAATCTCATTTCTGCTGCTCATCAGCTTTTTCTCTTCTTCTTCACAAATACAAATATGGCTTAACGACGGCACTATCCTCAGTACAACACACTATCGCATTGACTCACTGAATAAAATAGTCTATTACCAAAAACACAGCTCCAAATTAAACACATTAGATTTCCCGACTGTCTTTGCCATAATTGACAAGCAAGACACTTTCATTGTATCTAAACCACAGGAACTTACAACATCCCAGGCTTTCCGATTCCTTCGTGGTGTCCACGATGGCTATCACTACAAAAACACTGCAATATTACTGTCAAACATGGGACTCGGTATAGTATCTGGCTTTACTCTACCCATGATAGGCATGTCTGGTGTCTATTCTGTAATACCAAATCTGATTTCAACAATAATTTTTACATCTACTAATGTAAAGGACAAAAAAATCACGGCTCAAGATACATTCTATCGCAAAGGTTACAGATTTTCCTCAAGAAAAAAACGCCTTATCATAGCAGCAGAAGGCAGCTTAATTGGGCTAACTACAGGAACAGTAATTGGTTACATCATTAAAGCACACTAAGCGGATGAGTTTTTCTATCATAGTGGCAATGGACACAGAGCAGGGCATAGGCCGTAACAATAAACTCCTGGTACATCTACCCAATGACCTCAAGTGGTTTAAACAAAACACTTTGAACCACACCGTCATCATGGGTCGCAATACTTATGACTCTATTGGCAAAGCCCTGCCCAAAAGACGAAACATTGTTATCTCCAGTTCATTGCAATCTCTGCCTGACGCCATGGTAGCAAATAATTTACAGGATGTTATGCGCATGGTCAACCCAGAACAAGAAAATTTTATTATTGGCGGTGCGCAAATTTACCGACTATTTCTTCCACTAACAGACACACTATACATAACACACATACATGCTAATCTACATGCTGACACTTTTTTCCCAGCAATTAATTTTGACAAATGGATAAAAATCAAAGAGATTTTCAATCCCGCAGATGACAAAAATCCTTATGCTCATACTTTTGCAATCTATAAACTAAAAAAAGAGTAAGACAATGAAACTTTTTAAACAGTTTCCCAAGACATTTTGGGTTGCCAATTCCGTCGAATTATTAGAACGTTGGGGCTGGTATGGTCTATTTAATGTACTGGCAATTTATCTGACATCCTATCTTGGATTCACGCAAGACCAGAAAGGTTGGCTAATGGGCACAGTTACTGCAATGGTTTATTTCCTTCCAGTATTCACTGGCGCTATATCTGATAAAATTGGCTACAAAACAAGCTTACTTACAGCATTCTCCCTCTATTTCATAGGATTCTACCTGATGGGAAAAATGCACAGTTATGTATCTGTGTTTGCTGCATTTGCAATAGTCGGCTTTGGCGCTGCTATTTTCAAGCCAATAATCTCAGCAACAATATCCAAGACAACAACAGAAAAAAATACTATTCTCGGCTTTGGTATTTTCTACATGATGGTAAATATCGGAGCACTAATAGGCCCTGTAGTGTCATCCAAGCTCAGAGAAGTTAACTGGCAATGGGTATTTTTTTCTTCTATGCTGGCAATCGGTCTTAATATTCTTCTAGTTGCATTCCTATACAAAGAGCCTGACAGAGTGAGAAACTCTGACCCTCTACGCGAGACAATAGCAAAGATTGGCAAAAACATCTGGATAGCTATAACTGACTGGAAATTTTTACTATTCCTGCTTCTCATAGTAGGCTTCTGGACAATGTACAACCAGCTATTCTTTACACTTCCAGTTTTCGTTGAGCAGTGGTTAGATACATCTATCTTATACAATGCTTTACACAGCTTATGGCCAGGACTTGCTAACTTTATAGGAAATGGACATGGCTCGGTCAATCCCGAGATGTTGCTCAATATGGACGCATTCTATATCGTTCTCTTCCAGCTTATAATCTCGAGTTTTGTTACTCGCATGAAACCTATTCGTGCAATGGTCATTGGTTTCTTCATCGCTTCAATTGGTGTAAGTCTTATGTTTATTTTCAAAAATCCTATTTACACTGTTTTGGCGATTCTTGTTTTCTCTATTGGTGAAATGACTGGCTCACCCACGATCACATCATACATTGGTCTTATTGCTGAAAAGGACAAAAAGGCTCTATACATGGGAATGTCGTTCCTTCCCGTTGCAGGTGGTAATTTTCTCGGCGGCTATCTCTCTGGCTCTGTATATCAAAGACTTGCCGACAAACCTACACTTCTTATCAATTACATGAAGGCACATGGCATACAGCCTCCTACTGGCATTAAGTCAAATGAAGTTATGAAATTTGCTACAGAGCATTTGCACATGAACGCACAACAAATAACAGACATATTGTGGAAAGCTTATCATCCATCGCATATATGGTATGTATTTTTCTCTATCGGAATGATTGCAGTGATAGGTCTGATTCTTTATGACAGATTTATTATCAAAAAAAGTGGTACACCTACTAATGGTACGCATGAATAGCCTGTCTGGAACTTTTACTAAATACATAAAAAGGCTGTCCAAAAATTTATTTGCTCTCTTAAGCAAACATCTTGGACAGCCTTTATCTCATGAATAAGACTAAGCGGGGATGGATAAAATAAACATTAAGCCAAATACATACAGAAAAAGACAAATAAAAAAGGCCAGCAACAAACTGGCCTGGTTATGGTGGTGCCACCTGGATTTGAACCAGGGACACCGGGATTTTCAGTCCCGTGCTCTACCACCTGAGCTATGGCACCAACCGTTTTTGTGCTTGCAAATATAAAATATTCTCTACCAAAAAAACAAATTTTTCTATGAAAAAAATATTTTTTCTCTTTTCAATAATTGTCTCATCCTTGATCTCATTAGCTCAGAATGACACGACAAAACTAATAATCAAAACATTACCTTTAGACTATCAGTATCAACAGAAAGCTCGACAGGTTTACAACATAGCCGATATTTTCTTCTCACCCTCTATGCAGCAAAGTTTAGATATTACAGCAAGCGCCTATAATCTAACATTTTACGCACTTGACAAAATAAACTGGGATAGAATAAAGAATCCTTGGCTCAGACCGTTTGCTCAGGCTCTTGGATTTTATATAGCAACCATAGGACTAACTTATTTACCATTTGGTGACAGCTGGTTACACGAAGAATTTCATCGCTCTGTGCTCACCTACCACCTAATAAAGTCACATGACCAGGTATATGATTTTCCTATTTTCTCTAGCCTTATCAGCGTGAACGACATTAAAGACTCTGACCTGATAAGATTTAAGGCATCAGACGCAACAGACTTTATCCGATTACCCGAAGCTGGCATAGAAGGCGAATATCTGTTAATAAACAGATTAAATGAGTTATCCTTCTTTAATAGTCAAGATTACCCATACTATATTCCTGAAATTCTGATAACAATGAACTCGTTCTACTACGTCTGGTTCTGCCATACACAGCAAGCACAAACAACGACAGAAGAATTAAATGCCAAAGAGACCAATATAAAAGAGCGAGATTTTACTGGTCTAGATTTTACTGCTTGGGTATATGATTTGTTTCGTCCTAATGAACCATATTCTGCTAGGGGAATACATCCCTCAGGATATGGCATAGATCGTTATATCAAGCCCTCTGATTTGTCGAATAAAGAGCTGTCTTATCTCAAACGCCAAGGTTACATGCAACTGGTGAACTTTGTTTCGCCTTTTCTGTTTAATATTAACGGATTTAAATTGGGAAAGATTAAATACAACTTTGCTTTCCGCTACTTTCTCACTTCATTCGGCAGTGATTTTGTTTTATACAACTATATACAGCACAATAAGTTAAACTTTGTCATTGGCTCACATTTTTATAAAAATTACCATAATTTGTTTACTGGCATAGAATTACTAATTAATGGCTTGGACTTAATTTCAAATAATATTCTTCTAAATGCAGACTTGCAAGTATTTACCCAACCCAAAGATCTTTCTTTTACAACTACAAAATCTATGTTAGGCATCAGCTCTAATCTCGAGCTAAATATAAGGTTATCCAAACGCGCATACATCAGCTTAAACTTACTTGGCAAAACCAAAGGCTGGGTGCCTGGAGTAGTTGAACAAAGCAAAGCTATCAACCTTCTGGGCGGACTTAGCTGGAGACTTTGACCGACATTCCGCGAAAAATCTGCTAATTATTACTATGAAAATTATGTAATTTACTTGAATATTTACTTGAAGAAATGGAAACAAAATCTTTAACACGACTATAAATAGACTGTGCATCAATACCAGCTATACGGCGTAGCTCCTCCGGCTTGCCATGCTCTATAAATTTGTCCGGTATGGCGATTACCAGAACATCGTTTTTATAATTATGCTTGTTCATATATTCGAGTACAGCACTACCAAAACCGCCCAGCTCTGCATTTTCTTCCACAGTAACGACCTTGTCAAATTGGTTGAAAACTTCCTCGAGTATCTCCTTGTCCAGAGGCTTGACAAAACGCATATCATAATGTGCAACAGAGAGTCCCTCGGCTTCAAGTTTTTCTATAGCTTTCTTTGCCTCCTGCCCAATAAACCCAATGGATAGAATTGCTACATCTTTCCCCTCCTTTATCTTACGGCCTTTCCCTATCTCTATCTCCTGCATAGGCAGTTGCCAATCTATTGTTACGCCACGTCCACGAGGATAACGTATGACAAACGGAAAATTATTCTTTTCCAGCTGTGCAGTGTACATCAAATTTCGCATCTCTATCTCATCCATCGGTGCAGAGATAACCATATTTGGCACAATACGCATGAACGACAGGTCAAAAACGCCATGATGCGTAGCACCGTCGGCTCCGACAAGGCCGCCACGGTCTATGCAGAATACAACATGAAGATTTTGGATACCAACATCATGTATCACTTGATCGTAAGCTCTTTGCAAAAACGTAGAGTATATCGTTGCAAATGGTATCATGCCTTCCTTAGCCAGTCCAGCGGCGAATGTTACGGCATGCTGCTCAGCAATACCAACATCAAAGGCGCGATCTGGCATTTTTTCCATCATAAATTTAAGAGATGACCCCGAAGGCATAGCAGGCGTTATACCTACTATTCTGTCATTTTTCTCTGCCAGCTCGATTATAGTATATCCGAAAACATCCTGAAATTTAGGAGGTTTTGGACTATTATCTTCTACCAAAGGCTTACCTGTCTTCACATCAAATGGTGCACTGGTAGAATGCCATTTAGGCTGATTCTGCTCAGCAAATTTATAACCTTTCCCTTTTTGCGTCTTGATATGCAGCAATTTAGGACCTTTTATATCCTTAATCTGTTGAAGCGTTCTGACAAGTGCATTAATATCATGACCATCGATTGGACCAAAGTACCGAAGGTTCATTCCTTCAAAAAAATTGCTCTTCTGCAAGAAAGCACTCTTGACTCCACTTTCTACCTTCCTGAGAAAATTTCTCATTTCTTTTGCAGGCCTACCCCGATCAAGCATATTCCATACTTCTTCACGTATGGTATTGTATGTCTTTGAAGTAACAAAATTTACCAGATAACGACTCAATCCCCCAACATTAGGGTCAATGGCCATATTGTTATCATTCAAAACAACAAGAATATTGGAATTTGATGTGCCAACATTATTTAACCCTTCAAATGCAAGTCCTGCTGTCATGGCCCCATCTCCAATAACTGCAACTACGTGACGGCCTTCTTTTTTTAGCTGGGATGCCACTGCCATACCAAGAGCAGCGGATATTGATGTAGATGAATGTCCCACTCCAAAAGTATCATACTCACTCTCGAAAATAGATGGAAATCCGCTTATACCATTCAGCTGCCTCAGCGTATGAAAACGCTCTCTTCTGCCTGTCAGTATTTTATGTCCATAAGCTTGATGTCCAACGTCCCAAACTATACGATCATAAGGTGTATTAAATACATAATGCAAGGCTATTGTCAATTCTACCACACCCAGGCTTGCACCAAAATGTCCCGGTGTCCTGGATATAGACTCTATAATAAAATCTCTTAGCTCTTGTGCCAATTGCTTGAGCTCATCTAATGACAGATGCTTTAGATCATCAGGATAATTAATTTTCTCGAGCAAAGGATATTTACCCATAATATATAACTTTGTATTTCTAACCAATTTTGGCGAAGTTATAAAACATGTATCAATTTACAAAATATCTGATTTTCCTGAAACACCTTAATTTCAAAAAGTTATTAAATTCCCTTAAGGTTTCATCCTCATTTTTAATCTCTGTTATCACGCGAGAACCTATTCGCTGGGGCATGCCAATTTCAATGTCTATCGAACCTACAAATTTCTGCAATCTCCAATGTCCACAATGTCCTGTAGGACTAAATTTACTTAATCGCAGCAGAGGATTTATCGATGAACAGCTCTTTAGAAAAATTATTGACCAGGTTAGCCCATACTTACTCAACCTATTCCTATACTTTCAGGGTGAGCCCTTTTTGCATAAATCTATCTTGGACATGATTAAATATGCAGAAGGAAAAAACATTTTCACAGGACTATCTACCAATGGACAGCTCCTAACAGAGCAAACAGCTATTGACTTAGTCAAGTCAGGTCTTTCGTTTATCATAATCTCCATGGATGGACTTGATCAGAAAACTTACGAAAAATATCGCAAAGGAGGTAGTTTGGCAAAAGTCCAAGAAAGCATTATCAATATACAGAAAGCCAAGAAGTTACTTAAATCCACATCACCTTACATAGAAATACAATTCCTTGTTCTCAGACATAATGAACAACAAATAAAAGATTTTCTTCAATTTTGTAGAAAATCTAAAGGTATAAGCTGTAAGCTCAAATCTGCACAAATAGAAAATTTTTCTACAGCAGATCTGTATATCCCGCAAAACAAAAAATACTCACGTTATTATTTTGCTGACAGTTCCTGGCATCTAAAAAAGAAAATCAAAAATCATTGCTGGCGGCTGTGGAACTCTGCCGTTATAACCTGGGATGGTCAAGTAGTGCCTTGCTGCTACGATAAAAATGCAAAATATGCCTTTGGCAATGTCAAAGACAAAAATCTCAGAGAACTAATAAAAAACCAAGATTTTAAACGCTTTGCAAAAACCATTCTGACCGACAGAAGTCAGATAGACATTTGCCGCAATTGCAATGAATAGAGCCTGCTATTTATTGTTATAAACAAATATCTAATATACAATATATTAATCCATAACATTTATACTTTAAGTGTAAGTAATTTGATAACTATTTGTCCAATTTTTTTCAGATAAGAAGAATAAAACAAACGCTTCATATTAATACTATATTTTTATTTTTGTAAATAATAATTTACAAAAATATTTATAACTCAAAATCAAAAGTTGACAAACACTTCAAACTTACTAAATTATAGAATTACTTTGACCGTTACTATCTTATTATCAAATTATTTAGTGCATAAACAAAACCTTAATTTCTACATTTTGACCGATATTTGTATCTTTGACAAATGTAAATTATACTTTACCAGTGAATATAGAATCACTAAAACAAAAAGCTTTATCTCTGCCTGAAACACCAGGAATATACCAGTTCTTCGACCGATCTGGAACAATTATATACGTTGGTAAAGCAAAAAACCTTAAGCGACGAGTCAGCTCATATTTTAATCGTACCATAGAAGACCCCAAAACTCGCATTTTAGTGCGTCATATACACGACATAAAACACATGATTGTCGAAACAGAAATAGATGCACTATTACTCGAAAATTCCCTTATAAAAAAATACAAACCCCGCTATAATATCCAGCTCAAAGATGACAAGTCCTACCCGTGGATAGTCATCAAAAACGAACCATTTCCAAGAGTCTTTTACACTCGCCACATTGTCAAGGATGGTTCACTATATTACGGACCATACACATCTGTCTCACTTGTACGTAGTATGCTGTCAATGTTTCATGATGTTTTTAAGCTGCGCACGTGCAATCTTGATCTAAGCCCTGAAAAAATAAAAAACGGAAATTACAAGCCTTGCTTAGAATACCACATAAAAAACTGCAAAGCCCCGTGCATAGGCCTCCAAACACAAGAAGACTATATGCGCAACATCGAACAGATAAAAAAAATTCTGAGCGGTAAGACTCGAGAAGTTATTACATATTTCAAGCAACAAATGCTAAACTACGCGCAAAACCTTGAATTCGAAAAGGCACAGGAAATAAAAGAAAACATAGAAAAACTCGAGAGCTATCAAAGCCATTCAACAGTTGTAAATCCCAGTCTTAAAGACCTGGAAGTTTACACAATATTAAACGAGGAAAAAATAGCATTTGTCAACTACATGAAGGTAGTAGAAGGAAAGGTTGTTCAATTTTTATCATCTGTAATTACAAAAAAACTAAATGAAAGCCCAGTAGAAATACTCATTCATTTTATTTTAGAAATTCGTGAAAACAAGCAGCAAGGTATTAGCAGGGCACGCGAAATATTAGTTCCTTTAGACCTTGATATAGCTATTCCAGGAGTGGAAATAAAAGTACCTAAGATTGGTGACAAAAAGAAACTGCTTGACCTATCGCTAAAGAACTTAGAATATTACCGCAAAGATTATTACAGGAATAAAGAAGCAACCGATCCAAACTTACGTGCTGTAAAACTTCTGGAACAAGTAAAAAATGACCTACAGCTCAAAGAATTACCCATACACATCGAATGCTTTGACAATTCAAACTTACAAGGGACAAATGCTGTCTCATCATGTGTAGTTTTCAAATATGGCCGACCAAGTAAAAAGGACTATCGACATTTTGCGGTTAAAACAGTCCAGGGTCCAGACGATTACAAAACAATGGAAGAAGTAGTATTCCGTAGATACAAAAGATTAATTGATGAACAAAAACCTCTACCTAATCTTATTGTAATAGACGGCGGTAAGGGACAATTATCCGCTGCTTTGAATA
>JALWCU010000225.1 GCA_027015275.1 Bacteroidales bacterium
ATACAAAACAGGAGTTACAGTAAAATTTACCGTAAAAAATAAAACCAGTAACAGATTTCTATGCTCTTTCTCCTACAACAATTCGTTGTTTTCTTTTATATTCAAGTACTGCTTTGAGTAATAATTGAGCATACCACACAAGCTCTATCATATCTTTTGCATCTCTGATATAGACACCTAATTGTTTCAGTTTAACTATATCATCTGAATGCAAATGAGGAACCAAGAAGCTGTACCAAGTCTTGTACAACTCTATGGCTACAGGTTTAACTTTTCGAAAATACTCATAATGATATTTGCACTTTGGAGAAACTATATAATCAGCATGATAATAATCATATGGTGCATTTTTACCATAAGCATAATAGTATAGCTCTTCAAAAACCATCGTATTCATCTGGCTTATGTTTGCGTAAAAACGACTATAGTCCTTTGAAGTCAAAAGTTTAAACTGTATCATCATCTATCCTTTCTTTTTTTTCGAGTTCAACCTACCACCAACCTACCAAATATCATAACTGTCAAATCGATAATTCATAGCTACAATGGCATCCATGAATTTTCCTGCCAAATAGCCACCTTCATAAGTGAAAATGGCATACCGCAAGGCATCGATAAGATGGTCATTCTCTTTGGTAGGTTTATCAGTAAGTTGCTCATTTTTATCGACTTGCCAAACATACGATGATAATTCATCTTGGAGTTGGTACAAGTCGTCAAAAATCAGCAGCTTTTTACTTCTAAACATAGCATCGAGCATACTGATACCAGCAAGAACATCTTTTTTCGCTTCATTCATAGGTAATCCTCTTCTACGAAGTGTCTCTAAAGCATCTTTACCTGCTGGGTCAGCGTAAATAGCCCCATGCCCATTTTTTAATACAACTTCTAAATCATCTATATTGGTTTGCGCTTTTTTCCACTCTCCGATAACATAAACTGTATCGTTTTTATTAGGGTCGAGTGCCAACTGCACGACGGCGTTGGGATTATTAAAACCAAAATCAAGTCCCCTAAAATAAATACAATTTGGAGGAAGTTGAAATCGGGGTATATATGTCAACCCTTCAAACCACAATCC
>JALWCU010000226.1 GCA_027015275.1 Bacteroidales bacterium
TTTGTCATATTCGTCTGCTTCGACTACTATATAGCCATTACTAGACGGCTGGGGAGGCAGGATGAGATTTGAATCATAATTATTAACTATGCCGCCTACAAAGCCAGCTTTTAACAGCCCAGCACCGTAAAGTATGTGTGAGACAAGCGCTGTGGTGGAAGTCTTGCCATGTGTCCCAGCTATAGCTATTAATTTGTGGCCATTAGCAATCTGCCCGAGGAGCTGGGCACGTTTGAGTATCTTGAAGTTTTGCGCTTGAAAGAAATCAAGAAGTTTCCCTTGTTTAATGGCTGGAGTGATGATAACAACCGTGTTGGTGGGGGTCATTTTTTTTGGCAGAAACTCTGTCTTGTCCTGATAAAAAATATTGATTCCAGTTTCTTCTAATGACTTGGTAATCTGACTTCTTACGGCATCGTAACCAACTACGTTATACCCTTGCATCCGCAGAAAACGAGCTAAGGCACTCATTCCTATACCACCGACACCCAGAAAAAAATAATATTTCTCTGTTACATTAGTCATAGCCTCCCCCTATTTAGTCTGCTAATTTAATAAATTTAATATGTAAAGCAAACTTTACTTAAAATTTTTCTAAAAAAAATTAATATAGATTAAAAAATTAGTATTCTTCCCCTGTTGCATAATATAAAATTATTTTAGCTATATCCTTTGCGGCTTCAGGTTTTGCAAACTGCTTTATGTTTTCTTCTAATCTGGCTATCTTTTCGTTATCAAGCATAAGCTGGATTGCTGTAGGAATCAGTTGTTCTATTGCTTGGCTATCCTCGACCATTAAAGCAGCATTTTTATTTACCAGAGCGAGGGCATTTTTTTTCTGATGGTCTTCGGCTACATTGGGCGAAGGTACAAAAATAACAGCTTTGCCCATAATGCTTAGTTCTGAGATAGTTATGGCGCCTGCTCTGGCTATTATTACGTCAGCTGCCTTGTATGCTAAGGGCATTTTGTCAATAAATGGCATAATTTTTAGCCATGGCTGAGGTTTTATTTCTTGTGCAATGTTATTGTAATAATACTTTCCTGTCTGCCACAGCAGATTAATTTCTGTTTCGCGCAGCATATCAAGATTTTTTATTACGGAATTATTAAGCTGACGTGCGCCGAGGCTACCACCTGTGACGAGCAATGTTTTACGCTCTGGACTGAGCCCAAAATGTTTTAGCGCTTCGCTGCGGTCAATATTTGTATTAATAATGTCTTCCATCACTGGATTGCCTGTTATTATTACTTTGTCCTCTGATAAGTATTTTTTCACCTCTTCGTAAGCGGCACAGATTTTTTTTGCATGTTTGCCATATATGCGGTTTGTAATGCCAGGGAACGAGTTTTGTTCCTGTAGAATGATTGGAATTTTTTTGTGGGAAGCTACATGTAGGGCAGGTGCGCTGGCGTATCCGCCAACACCCACAACAACATCTGGTCGCAGTTTTTTGAAAATACGTTTTGTACGTGATATTGAGCTGAATAACAAATATATTGTTTTGAGATTCTGCAAGCTAAATTCACGTCTTAGTCCTTTGACAGGGAGGCCAATGATTTCATACCCAGCTTCCGGGACTTTCTGCATTTCTAGTCTATCCTGTGCGCCAATGAAGAGGATGTGTGCCTGTGGCTCTAATGTTTTTATTGCATTTGCGATGGCAATGGCTGGGAAAACATGTCCGCCAGTTCCGCCACCTGCGATTATTATTTTAGGTTCTTTTGCCATTGTTTTGTATTATGTTTTGATGTTTTTTTTATATATATCATAAAATCAGCTTGTTATATTATATTGCTGTCGATGATTATGTCCTGATAGTCTGTATTAGTGGTAGTTGTGTCCTTTGTAGGGTTTGTATCCTCAGAGGTATGGTCATAAAGCGAAGCTTTATGAATAGCCAGGATGAGTCCGAGTATAGCAGAATCGACCATAAATGATGTGCCTCCGAGGCTAATGAAAGGCAAAGTCTGCCCTGTCTCTGGCATCCAGCCTATATTGACAAATATATGCACAAATGCCTGCACAGTAATCATTATTCCAAACCCCAAGATCATTATCATGTATGCGGGTTTCTTTTGTCTAAAAGCAATCTTGGCTATAACTATGAACAGCCCTAAATAAAGAATTGGAATGAGTAAGGCAACTAAGCCAGTCTCTTCGGCAATAATAGCGTAAATATAGTCTGTGTATGATAATGGAATGAGGTATTTTATTGAGCTTTTGCCTGGTGCAAAGTGAATCAGACCTGTCTTGGCAATGGCTACGCGGCAAAGCAAGCCCTGGTCTGTCTCATTATATGAGTTGGTCAAGAATTTATGAATCCTACTGTTCCAGGTACCGCTTCTCTGGATAGCATGAGGCCTTGCCGCGATAATTAAAGCACCTAAAACGACCATTATAGCTAAGGAACGATTGACGTTTTTCATAACTTCTTTGGGAAGTTTGACTAACCAGAGCATTAAATAAATCGTTATTAAGAATATTCCACCTGTTGATAAGTTATTATAAGTCATGGCTATAAACATGATGCCAACAGGAATGAGGGCCATGTTTAGTTTTTTTATCCTAAGTTGTTCGTTGTCGTATTTTTCGGTTAATTTTTTTGCAAGGAATATTATTGTTGAGATTTTTGCTAGCTCAAATGTATTGACTGCCATGTTTATAACAGGTAGGGTTATGTATCGTTTCGAAGCATTAGCTTCTTTTCCCATAATGGCTGTGATAATGGTTAGGGCAAATACTATGTAGAAGCCAATTTCAGCTGTGTTGTAGAAGAATAAGACACCTGTTTTGCCCCATTTAATCAGTCCAATGATAATTGATGTCCCCAATATTACTATTACTATCTGTTTAGTGAAAGCAGATATACCATGTGTTCTGCTAAGATCAAGAGTAACAGATGATGACAAAATTGCAAGGAAAGATATGAACACAAGTGAAAGATATATAAACCATATCCACGTTGTCAGGGAAATTTTCTTAGTCATTGGCTTTGAAGTTTAAGGTTATAAACAGCTTGTTTAAATTTATTTCCCCTGTCCACATAGTTGTCGAAGAGGTCAAAGCTAGCACATGCAGGTGAAAGAAGTATTGTATCTCCTTGTCGCGCAAGTGAATAAGCAGTAGTAATTGCCTCGTTCATAGAGTCGGTGTTATACACCTGTACTATGTCATTGAAGGCTTTGATAATCTTTGAATTATCCTTCCCCATGGCTACAATAGCCTTTACTTTTTCTTTTACAAGTCCGGTGAGCTGGGAATAGTCATTCCCTTTGTCAATGCCGCCGAGGATTAAAATAGTTGGCTGTTCCATGGCTTCCAGAGCATACCATACGCTGCTGATATTTGTTGCCTTTGAGTCGTTGATGAAGTTTACACCGTTTATTGTATCTACTTTTTCGAGGCGGTGTTCAACGCCTTTGAATGTTCTAAGTGTGCTGTTAATATATTTCTTATCTACGTTAACTAT
>JALWCU010000227.1 GCA_027015275.1 Bacteroidales bacterium
GAGGAACTCCATTTGGCATTAAAGCTAGAGAGATTTTACTGCAAGATTCACTTACATCAAAAAGAGCAGAACTACTCCTCTTTTTAGCCGACAGAGCCGAACACCATACTCAAGTCATTAAACCAAATCAAGATAAACTCATTCTCTCCGACAGAGGCTTCCTTTCAGGAATCGGATACGCCCTTGCCAATGGCGACTTTAGCTTTGAACATCTAGTAGAACTCAACAAGTTTGCACTAGAAGAGCATTTTCCTGACCTTATTGTTCTTTTTATTACCAATATGGAAACATTAAAAGAGCGTTTAGGAGAGAAAGAGTTAGATGGTATTGAACTTCGTGGATTGGAATACTTAATCTCAGTACAACATCAGATGAAAGAGAGTTTAGAGAAGTTAGAGCTACCTCATCTTCTTATAGATGCGACGGATAGTGTAGAGAGTATTGAGCAGACTATCACTCAGCATATCGTAGGGTGCGTTTCCTAACGCACCGTCCAATAAAAATCAGCATAAAGAGAAAATCTTACATCATATAATTTGGTTTTGACGGTGCGTTGGGAAACGCACCCTACCCACAATCCTTTACCCTTTGTGTTAAAAGCTTATATCAAAAAAGTTATAATTATAGCTCCGTGGAGAATAGGAACTAATTAAGTTGAGGTTTGATACTTTCTTCATACATCATAAAATCACACCCCATCATACAACCTCTTATACTTCTCAAATAGTCTCAAATTCTGCTCTTCATTAACCATATGAAAATAAGTAATCTTCCCCTCTATTACTTCAATAAATTTACCAACTCCTTTATCTTCTGTAGTCGTATCAATAACTCTACCAAACTTATGTTTATTCCACAAAGCTATAGCATCTTCTATTCCATATTTTTCCCAAATACTCAAAATAAATTTAATCTTCTCTCTTTGTTTTTTCTCTATAGTAGGAACATCATTATTGACTACAATTCCTGTAACCATTTGACAATGATGATGCTTCACAATATTTGTCTTTTGAAGATTAGGATAAAAACCCTCATCAAAAATTATTTGAGTAACCACATTAACAATATAGTCATAGTT
>JALWCU010000228.1 GCA_027015275.1 Bacteroidales bacterium
AGTATTACGATTACCCAAAATAAGGTCAATATCAATGTTTTGACCAATGATTTTCATTGCCTTTACCTCGTCAGTAGATACGGGAATAAGCAAGATAGAATCATTGTTCTCGTACATTTGTTGAATTTCTTTTAGTGTCCGCTGTATCTCATCAAATATAGGGCGCTTTAGATTAGCGATATATACGGATTTCTGTATCCTTATGCAGCCTTTGCGGATAAGATATTTTGCAATTTCTGTGCGGACACGGTTATTTTCAATGTCATACATTACTATAAACAGCATGTTCTCAGGTGGTATTTTTTGTTTTTCTGTAATGTCCAGTAAAGATTTTATGCGCTTGTCCAGAGAATCCATTGGTATTGGGTCACGCTCTGTCTTTGGTTGCTTCAGACCTGCTTTCTTTATTATTTGCATCCTCCTGCGCAAGATTGCCTCAGGACTTCTCCGGTAACGTGCCATCACTTAAGAGAATTTGGTTTAATAGTTTGTACATAACTTCCTGAAAGTTAGGGTTATTTATCTTTTTATTGGTCTTGAGTATGGTAATGCCTTTTTTGCCAAAAAAAATGTTGAACTCTGCATAATGCAACTCGTATTTAAACAGAAATTGCTTGCCATAGTTAATGTCCTTGACGTTTTCAATCTCTACGTCCTCTAATTCTTTGCTCAAATATTCTCTGATGATTTTCTCTATCTCGAGCAATTGATCCGGCACTGTGATAATTCGCTTCTTCAGCCCACGAGGTCGATAATTAGGATTGAGCTTCTGCTTTATTTGAACAAATGTATCGCTGTCCAGATTGTCCTTTTTCTTTGTTATTATTGTTTGTTCCTTAAAATCTTTGTCAATCTGCTTGACTCCATGCGTAGCTTGCAGAATGTTGTCAAAGTCCACGTAATCAGAAATATGCAGCGCCTCTGCATTGGCATTGTAATAAATCTGTGGATCATGGCTAAGAAAGCACGCCCGAGTTACATCATTGGTTTGCATATCAATAATTTGCAGTAGATTATACGCCGTGCCGAATTTATGCGCAAAATTTTTGTAAAAAATCGAGTACTGGTTCGCATCAAAGAGTTTTTCCTCTAAGCGAAAGAAAATCTTTAGCCCATTGCCACTGGGCGAGATAAACATGACCTCCACACGCGAATCTTTCTTCAATTGTTCCTTAATCTGATTAATATCCATTTGAGCATCAGACACTTTGTCCAAGTCCAGTATCAAATGTTGGCTATAAGCAAAGTTCTCTCCGCGTCTAAAGGGCGGCGAAAATATCGAGGGTACAATATAAGGCAGAGCACGTTTTGACCTGTTGTAGGCATCAGGATTGATGAGCATTACACTACGCAGAACATTAATGTGCTTTGCAACCTCGTTCTTGGGATTGCGTATAATATCCACCATTTGACGGACTTCAATTTTTTTCAGAGCCGTTTTATTATCAGTAACCTTTGGTCCATACATTAACATAATTCACAGTTTTTTGATTTTGTAATGAAGAAACAGACTTGCCAGCTCCTTGGCATAATGCTGTATCATGTCGATACGCTTAATTTTTTTGTTTCTGACGACCACTTCGTCCTCGAGATAATCGTGCATTGCTTGGACAATGATCCGACGCCCCAGCTGCTCAAGCCAATATGTTCCATCTTCTTTGATTGAATAGAAATCTTCATTAATCACACGCTGCATAGCCAGATGTAGGACAACATATTCTGCCCAGACACGGTATTTCTCAATAACATCAAAAGTCAAGACTGGACGATTGTAATCTTCTCTGTGCATAATACCCACATAAGGATCTATGCCAGAGCGTATTAACGCAGCCTCTACCTTGCCGTACAATATGCCATAAGCATAATTGAGCATGGCGTTGAGAACATCACGCGCCGGATGCTGTGAGCGTTCCTTGAATTGATATTCCTCTGGCAGAATCAAATTAAATGCGCTGAAATACTGTCTATTAGCAGCACCTTCCCAGCCCCTTATGCTCGCAGCAACCTCGGAGATTATGTCGCCTTTGACCGAGTCAATCTTGGATTTGTAATCATCCAGACGATTTATAATCGTATCAAACTGCCGTGCTGTCTTCTGATCTTCGGGATAAAAGCTAAGTAACAATGCTATCTGATTGTCTATCTTTTCTTTAAGTATGTTTTTAATGAGCTTGACGGCCTGAGGAGAGAACATGAAATTCAGCTGATTGCGTCGTATGGTAACCACGCCCCCAACCTTGGGACTCCACATGCGTGCCCTTGGCTTGCCCAGCTTGTCCATAAACACTATGTCAATGGAATTCTCCACTGCCAGCAAAATGGCATCCGAGCTTATCAAAGCACCCTTGTAAATAATTATTGATGTTACAGTCTTAGGATCTATGGCATGCTTTGCCTTGTCCTTGTAAATAACTAGCATGTTGTCCTTACGCAATAGAGATGTGCCATAGGAATTTAGTACTATGTTCATTTATCAGACATTTAATAATTTCTTGGTAATGAATATAATAAAACTATAAAAAATTATCAAACAATGAATCATCAGTATTACACTAAAATTCTAAGCAAAGACACAAGAAATTTAGATTTAGGCTTTTGTTTAGCAAAAATATTTTTAATTTTGTTTGTATGGTTTTTAAGAAAAATTTGCAAATGACCAATAAGCAGGTAAGGATTCTGACAGTGGTATTTGAGCCAGAAATAACAGGGCATCAGGTCAGCCAGTTTCGTGGCGCAATAATAGACCGGGTCGGCCGCGACTGTATCCTTTTCCACAACCACCTCGACGACAATGAATACAATCATCATTACCCTCTTATCCAATACAAAAGAATATACCGACACGCCTCAATAGTCTGCATAGACAAAGGCGTGGACGAAATCTATCGGCTCTTTAGCCAGCCAGACTGGAAAATCAGAATAGGCCAGGAAGAAAAAGAACTTCGAATAAAACAACTCAAAGTTAACAAATACAATATGAATGTGTGGGACAAATTCTTCGACTATCGCATGTTCAACTGGCTGGCCCTCAACAACAAAAATTATCAGCTCTTTAACCAAACGCAGTCTTTGGCAGAAAAAATAAGAATTCTAGAACAAATTCTCGTTGCTAATATCCTCTCGTTTGCCAAGGGTATTGATTGGCGAATACCCGAAGACTGTAAAATAAAGGTTATGATTAAAGACATTGTCAACAAAAAAGTAATAAACTTTCGTGGCGGACTTTTATCAGCTTTTGATATTGACTTTAGCACAAATGTTTTTTTACCTGAGAATATTAGTCTTGGCAAAGCAGCCAGTCACGGATTTGGTATGGTTCGCCGACTGCATAAGCACAGCAAACAACAGGAAACTACAAAAAAATGATGCATGCTAACACTTGACTCTAAATTAGATACAGGAAAATATCAAGGTAGGAAAGTCCATTGGGTAGTCTCGACAGACCCGCAGTTCCTTTACATCCAATAT
>JALWCU010000229.1 GCA_027015275.1 Bacteroidales bacterium
GCTATAGCTAAAGGCAAAGATCATAAAAAGTATGAGTATGGTACAAAAGCATCTATTGTAAAGACAGAAAAAAGCGGTGTCATCATCGGTGCTGTAGCCCATGAAAAAAATGAACACGATTCAAAAATACTCCAAGCTACACTCTCCCACGCCAACAAATACAGAACTAAAAAGATAAAAGAGGCGACTTGTGATCGAGGATATAGAGGAGTCAAAGAGGTCGATGGTACTGTTATTTGTATTCCTGGTACACCTAAAAAAAGAGATACGAAATATCAAAGAGAGCAAAAAAGAAAGAAGTTTAGACGAAGAGCAGCAATAGAACCTGTTATCGGTCATCTCAAATCAGATCATAGGCTTGCAAGAAATTATCTCAAAGGGTTTATCGGAGATGAGATAAATTTACTCCTTGCGGCGGCAGCCTTTAACTTCAAGAAGTGGATGAACCGCTTCTTGTTGCTGATTTTTGTCTATAGAGTTGCTATATTTATTAGAGTTTTGCAGTATATCAAACCAGAAGAGAGACAAAGATATGCCGATTTGTATCTGCTGATTTGGAGACTGTGGTAGAATTTGGATGTTATAATTGAGGTTGAGTTGTTGGAATGGGTTTTTCAGGGAGGACTAAATATAAGAAAATGGAGTTGAAAAGAGTGTGGTTATACTCACAATAGAGATACATACGGGACTCTATGCTACAAATTAAGATTGTAGCATAGAGTTAATAACTTATCTACATTTTCCATCAGGCTGTTCCGTTGTACCATCTGGACATTTATACTCGTAACACTTTCCATCAGTTTTTACAGTTGAACCATTTGGACATTCATCTTTGTAACAATGCCCATTTAATGAATACACACCAAAACCCTTTGGACATTCTGTGTCTTGACATTTTCCGAGTTTTTCATATTTTGCTAAATCACAATTTTGTTCAGCACATATTGTAGAGGTGTCTTTGCCTTCCAAAGGTGAACTAATATAGTCTGTATGACTTACATTGTTAGTTCTACATTTGCCTACTCCACATCTGCCACTTGTCATATTTTCGCCATCACATAAATACGGACTACACCATCTGTCTCTATATTCTCCTACACATTCAAAGTCTCCCAAAGGACAAGATAAGTCGTCTAAAAAACAACTATTGTTAAGAGCATTAAAAACACCGCTTTCACAAATAGGAACTATTTCACACTTATTCTTAACTGTATATTGTTGTCCATTTGTACTTTCTGATACACTTGTCCCTCTCCTTAACTGGGTAAAATAATATATGTTAGTACTTGTTCCATTGCCATCACATAATAACATTGTTCTACCATCGTCAGCAGTTTCAATGGTACAATTTCTATCCAAATAAGAAGTGCTTCCATCTGTTGAAGGGCATACATTTGAAATATAATTTCTATTGTGATCTGCATCATACTCGCTACGACAGTCATGATTCATCGTTGAATAAAATAGATGATCTTTGACAGTCTCTTGTGTATAGTCTTTACCCTGGGTTAAATATGCATCATATGAAGTGTTAATATCTATCACATTCTCATTATTCTTGCAAATCTTAGTCAGTTCATCTGTGTCAGTTATATAACAAGTATGTGCATTCTCATTCAGTACATAATTTAAATCAGTTCTACAGTTTGACTCTTCGGTTGTATACTCACATCTATCTTTTGTAGGATTGTATGTGCCGCCTGCACAATTAACATCTACAATACATTTTTCTGTAATTGCAGGGTTGTTAGCGTATTGATATTCGTAAATCCAAGGCTTGCACCATTCGTCACCCGCACCAATATCACAAGACTCTAAGTTTCCGGTAGCGGGATTGTATCCTATTCCGCCTTGACAGTTTATGTCTGCCTTGCTTCTACATTTATTAGCATCTTTGTCATAAAAATGATTTGTGCCATCCCAGCTATTTGGTGCTGCTGCCGGCTCTAAAGAGCCGCAATTAACTGCTTTGTAACACTTATCCTCTACTCTGTCAATACTTAATCCATTGGTTTTACATACATCATCTCCGCCGTTACACTCTTTGTATTCGGTAGAGCTATTGTAATCACCATTGGGGCAAGAATCATAATTAGGCAACCCTGCCGGAATATTATCTCCATCAGGAACATAACCATTGCCATTATCAGTTAAGCCAGTATAGCATACTGAATTAGCACCATCATTCTCAAGAGAATTATATAGTTTCGGCGAGCTACTATAATTACACCCGATTGCAACTTTACATCTATCATTATTCTCATCAAATTGTCCACTATTCGGACAGTCTGGGGTGTCGATGCATTTATCAAGTGAGTCAGTCCATGTATAACCACTAGGACAATCATTTTTCCAGTTTTCAGTGCAAATGCCTATGTAATCTTTGCTATCGGTAGCCACAGTAATATTTTGTTCATATTTAACACTTGAGTCTGAGCCTTTACAATCTGGTACATCGTTTTCGTAGCATACATTTTTAGTCTGAGACTGTGACCAGTGTGCTTTATGTGGTGCTGTAGTACTACCATTCCAATTTAATACAAATTTTGAAGTAGAATCTACTGTTGTTGCTATACAATTATCAGTATATGTATCATGATGACACATATCAGTTGTATCGTCAAACCAAGACCCGTGTTTATCGTCGGTACCGCAACTTACATCTTGAGCACAAATATCAAGTGAAAAGATAGGAGAAAGTCTATAATCCGTGCAAACATTTTGTCCGGCATCGCACATATTAAAAATATCACTTCCATTATATTTTCCATTTTTACAAAGAGTATTGAGGTCTTTTGTCCATTTGCATATATCAGCATAATCGTTTGTATCTGCTCCTTGCGGATATGACCCCGATTTTAAATATTCAGGTACATAATTATTGGAAGTATCACAGCTTATTATTCTCTCTTTATAACATTTGTCTGTATCCGGTGTAGTATCTTGATTTGTTATATTATCAAAATTGCCTGTTTTGCAATCTTTTGTCTTTTCACATCTATTTTCATGGTATTTTACATTATTATAATCATTTAAAGGACGAGTAACATGAGAATAGCCGTGTGATGTATCACAAGAATAATTTGGTGTTTCAGTACATTTATCTACATTTCCAGCTTTCCAAGATATTGTAGGAGATGAACCGGCACACAAAGGTGTACTATTTTCACATCTATCTTTAGTTGAATTATATAGATAACTTCTTCCGTCAACAGTAAATCTTTCGCAAACTTTATTTTTATGTTCGTAACATCTATCTTTGTCTGAAGTTGTACCAAGTTCTTTAAAATATCCAGCATTACCAGGGCAACTATAAGATGTATAGCATTTATCATTTATTTTATCTAATGTCCAATTTGCATTATTACATACATCATCTCCGCCGTTACACTCTTTGTATTCGGTAGAGCTATTGTAATCACCATTGGGGCAAGAATCATAATTAGGCAACCCTGCCGGAATA
>JALWCU010000230.1 GCA_027015275.1 Bacteroidales bacterium
GCAAAAACAGCTGGGCTTTGACCGACTGGGGACAATCTTTAATATGAGCGTAGGCTATGACATGAAAGGCATAATGCAGGATAATGTACAATGGTTTCTGGACAAAATGCAAGATGCATCTGACCTACTAAAGCAAAAAATCGAACAGATAAGACCTATTTATCCCGAAATTGATGAAATAACTATACCAAGCAAAATTACCGATAACATCACGCTCTCTACCATGCACGGTTGCCCACCAGACGAAGTGGAACAAATCGCTTCTTATCTGATAAAACAGCGACATCTACACACTATCATTAAACTTAACCCCACACTCCTTGGGCAAAAAGAAATAACCGACATACTCAGCAACAGCGGATTTCGCACAAGAGTTCCGGATATTGCATTTGAGCATGATCTAAAATTCGACCAGGCTGTGGGCATTGTGCAAAGGATGCTTACTCTGGCACAAGAAAACAATGTTTTTTTTGGCATTAAGCTCACGAACACACTCGAATCAGAGAACAACAAATCAGTCTTTGATGCCGATGAAATGTATATGAGCGGTCGCGCACTACATCCAATATCTATAAACCTGGCGCGCAAATTTCAGAACTATTTCGACGGCAAACTGAAAATCTCTTTCTCTGGCGGTGTCGATGCTTTTAATGTCGTGGATGTTATGCGCTCTGGTCTGGCACCCATTACAGTCAGCAGCGACCTACTAAAGCCAGGTGGATACGGACGCCTTGCCCAGTATTACCAGTTCCTTAGACAAGAACAAAAAAAACTTAACCTGGAAAGCATTGACGATCTGATAAATAGCAGTCTATCCGCGACAGGCAATGACACACAAAAAAATGCACTGAAAAATCTCAATTCTTATGCTGACAGCGTGCTAAAATCGCCTTATTACAAAAAACAGCACCTTCACGATCCGTCCATCAAAACCGGTAAAAAACTGGACAAATTCGATTGCATATTTGCCCCGTGTCAATACACATGCCCCACAAACCAGAACGTGCCAGAATACATGTACTATACAGCCACAAGGCAGTTTGACAAGGCTTTTGAAATGATTCTCGAAGACAACCCATTCCCCAGCGTGCTGGGCTACAGCTGCGACCATACATGCCAGAGCAAATGTACACAGATGAATTACACCGAAAGTGTCCAGATACGCGAGATCAAACGATTTGTTGCAGAATACAACAAGGACAAGCCTTTTAGCCTGCAAGTTCGCAAAGTAGATAACACCGGTAAAATAGCCATTATAGGCGGCGGTCCTGCTGGACTTTCTGCTGCATTTTACTTACGCCTCTACGGCTATGAAGTTGAAATTTTCGAAGCTTCTGCCACTCTGGGCGGCATGATTGACAAGGCTCTGCCACTCTTCCGTCTCCCACAAGACATCGTCAGACGCGACATACAACGCATTCTCGATCAGGGAATTAAAGTACATTACAACACAAAGGTAACCCCAGATATTCTCAGATCATTAGAAAAAAACTTTGACGACATCATCCTGGCAATCGGCGCACAAATAAATCCTCTGTTACGCATACCAGGCTATCAGGCTCAGGGCGTATTGGATGCCCTACAATTTCTGATGGATGCCAGAGCAGGCCGAAAAATCATTCTTGGCAAAAAAATAGGCGTCATTGGCGGCGGAAACACTGCTATGGACGTAGCACGCGTTGCCCAAAGGCTCGCAGGACAAGACAGCCAAGTAATATTACTCTACCGACGTACTAAGCAATACATGCCAGCACAAGAAGAAGAAATTCTCGACACCTTGGCCGAAGGAATCCAGCTAATAGAACTCGTCGAACCAGTGCGTTATATCACAGAAAACGGGAAAGTTACGGGCGTTGAACTGCAAAAAATGCGTCTCGAACTCGACCCAGACAAGCCTCGGCCACGCCCAAAACCAACTGGCGAAAAATTCACACTACAACTGGACACCATAATCCCTGCAATAGGACAGGAAATAGAAAAAGACCTTATCCAGGCAGCAAAAAGCAAAGGTTATCAGACAATTGGTGACGCTGATAATGGCGGCGTGTCCATTGTCAGAGCAGTTGCAGACGGGAAATTAGCTGCTTACAACATAATTCGCAAGAAAAATCCAAATTTCCACCCGTGGCAACAACCAAAAGATATTCACATTGACTACAAGTCGCTTAAACTCCGACGCTACAAACGAGTGCCAGCACATCATCCAGCAGAGCTTCCTACACAACAGCGCAACGGATTTGAACTGATAATCAAGACTATGGACATTGATACAGCAGTAGAAGAAGCCAACCGCTGCCTACAGTGCAACCAGCTATGCGACATCTGCACAACAGTCTGCCCAAACATGGCTAATCAACACTATCAGGTCGAGCCACACATCTTTAACCCACAAAAAATTCACATTCACAGCGGACAGATTAAGGAAATAACCGAAGACACCCCAATCATCATAAACCAGCAATACCAGACACTAAACATAGCAGACTGGTGCAACGAATGTGGCAACTGCACTACATTCTGTCCTACTGCCGGACGTCCTTATGCCGACAAACCACGCCTGCACCTGTCTTGGCAAAGCTTCATCCACTCGCCTTACGGCTTCCATGTGCAGCCAGCACCCAAGACAACAGTGTTCTACAAAGACGCAACACAGGAATATAAATTAACCATTGACAAAGACAGCTACATACTCGAAAGCGGCAAAAATAAAATCTTACTTGACAAGAGCTTACGAATCAAGGAAATACTAAACATAGATACTCAACAAGACCAGGTAATATACACAAGCATAGCTGTACAAATGACAATCATACTACAAGCATACCAGCAAATAATATCGAATACCAGTCCATCATAAGCATACAGGGTATCACGACGGATAGGCACTACTGCCAAGTATAGCTTAGCAGAAGCCTATCCGTCCTTTTCCTCTTGTTCATCTTGTTTTTTCTCGACCTTCAAAGGCACAGGCTCGGTTTTCTTGGCAATCTGCTCTTTCATTACCGAGATCATATCTTTATACTTTTCATAATCAATGGGTTCTGGCTCTATCTCCCTATCCCAAGTAATGTGTACACCAATGAGTAAAATATCATCCACCTGCTCATAAGTCTCGCCCATCCAGTTGCGCAAGGCATTGTACAAACTTTCTTTTTGCTCCTCGACAGGCAGATCGCTAATTGCTACCAGAAGCTTACGCAATCTCGAAAGACGGAATTTCTTACCTTTAGCACTGCCAAACTGCGAAGCATATCCATCAGAGAATGTGTAAAGCATATCGCCTTTTTCTACATCATAGACGATTGTCTTAAAGCTATCTTTGACATCCTCGAAAATTCCAATAGGCATGCGGTCTGGCTTGAGCTCTATCAGTGTATCATGCCGCACAATTATTAGTGGATTAAATGCTCCTGAGAACTGCACACGCAGAGTCTTGCGATTGAGAATATAAAGAG
>JALWCU010000231.1 GCA_027015275.1 Bacteroidales bacterium
AAACAAAGCAAAAATTTTCTGGAGACCATTTATGGTGCATCCTGAAGACCCTAAATATGATACAAAAGGATATAATTTCTGGCTATGTACAGGAAGGGTGCTTGAACATTGGCACACAGGTACAATGACTATGAGAGTTCCTGAACTATATCGTGCAATGCCAGAAGCACTATGTTATATGAACCCAGAAGATGCAAAAGCTCTTGGAGTTAAAAGATTTGATTTAGTAGTAATTGAATCTAGAAGAGGAAAAGTTAAAGCAAGAGTTGAGACAAGAGGTAGAAATAAACCTCCAAGAGGATTAGTATTTGTTCCTTGGTTTGATGAAAAAGTATTAATCAATAAAGTAACACTTGATGCAACTTGTCCATTAAGTAAAGAGACTGACTATAAAAAAGCAGCAGTTAAAATCTATAAAGCATAGGAGAAATTTTGGATAGAAGAAATTTCTTAGCAGGTCTTATTCAACTTTCAGCAGCGGCAACCGCTGCTGGTGCAGTTGTTGCTGGATTTGCTGAAGAAAATAAAAATAAGCCTCTAACTCTTAGACCACCAGGAGCTTTACCTGAGAAAGATTTTATTAAAACATGTATTAGATGTGGTCTATGTGTAGAAGCTTGTAAAAATAGAGAAAATAAAATGATTGTAAATGGAAAAGAGATTGATACTCTTTTTCTTGCAGCACCAGGAGATAATGCTCCTATTGGGACACCTTTTTTTATACCAAGGACTGGTCCTTGTTTTATGTGTGATGATATTCCTTGTATGTATGCTTGCCCAACTGGGGCATTAACACCTGATATGTGTAAAAATGAAAAAGGTGAAGTAGCAATTGATTATGCAAAAATGGGTGTTGCTGCAATAGATCCTAGTAGCTGTATTGCATTTTGGGGTCTTCAATGTACTGCATGTTATAGAGCATGTCCTGAGATGGATAAAGCTATTACAATTGAATGGAAGCCAAATGAGCGTACAGGAAAACATGCTTATAGAATTCCTGTAGTTCATGAAGAGTATTGCACAGGTTGTGGTATGTGTGAAATGGCTTGTGTTACTGAAAAACCAGCTAT
>JALWCU010000232.1 GCA_027015275.1 Bacteroidales bacterium
AACATAAAACAGCGGTGCTTCCAAATAGTTGAACCACCCTTGCCACTGCAATGCTGTCCCAGCCAGGTCATTTCCAAAGAAACGTAAAATACTAGTCGATACACGCAAACTGCCAGAAAATGGCTCAGGATGATGCCACAATTGGCTAAACATTGACACGTCCCCACTGACGCGTGGACTGTTTATTATCTGAGACCAACGTGGAATAATATTCACAAGATTAGCCAAAAGAGCTAACAGTCCATAAACAACTGCTTTAACCAAGAAATTTTTGACTTGCTTAAAGTTTACCTTCTCATAATCGAATCTGATAGCCAGATAAATAACAAAAAATATAGCATAAGTAATCAGGAAATACAGATTGATACTGAGCAAATAAACACCATAGATAAACCAGATAGGATTTTTATCTTTTATAAGTTGCTCAGTACCAAGTAATATCAAGCTGCCTGCGAACAGGAAATAAGGGAAAATATACCAAGCCATGCCTACAACCATATAGCCAGAGAACTGCCACAACACTGCACCCAATAAACTAACTTCGGGGCGTAGTCCAATCTGACGAAAATAAAAATACATCACAATTGCAGACAAGAGAACCTCTCCAAAATACAAAATATGAAAGCTGTAGATCCAGGCATTAGTCCAGAAGAACACGTAATGGTTGAAAATCAAGTTGCTTAGCTCGAGAATGAGATAGGTGGGAAATACTTGCCCCATGCCAATATAAAAGCTCCACCAGTGCCACAAGCCGTTTTTTTCTACATTTGCATTGTGTATCAGCTGCGGAAAAAACAGGTTTATTGTATCGCTGCCAATATCAAAAAAATACCAAAGTTTACGTAAAGTGAAAAAATCCCACAGAGACAGGGCAAAAGAGACTATCAGAAACAAAATAACGAATAGAACCCAAAACTTACTTTTTACCAATGACTTAGAGAATTTCATCACATCAGAGATTGCATTTTCAAGAGTTTAAAATACGAAATTTTAGCAAAACCTTTAACAGGAATAAAGTCATTTATGGCTATTTTAGCCGAAATAAATTCATTGTCAGGTCTTATGATGTTTCAGCTTATTAAATTTACGGCTTACTTTTAATAGTGGTTTAAAGGCATTTCTCCGTGTTTACAAAATCTGTGTATTTTTTTTGACCATATTCTATTTCTATTAAAAAAAATTAAAACTTGCGTAAAGGGTTAACCCTCTTAAAATAAAATTCGTTTTTTTAAACGGTTTTTTAAACGTGATAGAATAATTTTATTCTGTTCTGTATAAAGGCAGGCTTGAATATATACACAGAAAGTTTATATCTCGCCTGTTTTTTAGTTTTTCTACAACCTTAAAAATGAGTCTGTTATTTAAAAAATAATTTCCGAAAAATATAATTACATGAAGTCTAAATTACTATTCTTTTTAGGTGTAATTATTTTTATTTTATTCCCAAGCACCAATATTTTAGCACAAGAGGGTACAAAACAATTAATGCCAAATCCCACAGACCGTCTTTATCTGCTTATTAATCCGAATGGATACACCAACTTTGCAGAATACGGTTGCACGCCCAGGGAAAGGTTATATATTCATCTTAAGGCAGGTGAAAAATTGTATCTTGGGATGCAATTTGACAATCCCACAGACTGTTATTTCCGTTTGCGTGATCCGAATGATAATATTGTTATAGATGAAACTCCTGTCCCCACTTCTGGACAAACTGGGTATATAGATACTTATGATGAAGCCGTACACGTACCCAATGGGGTTAAAGTAAACGGTGATATTCAGACAAATGGCTTTGATGCTATTGTTTACACAGCACAGACAGAAGGTGATTATTATCTTGAGTTTAAAACACCTGATACAAGGTATATTAAACTATTCAATGTTACCGTTACGGATGGCGATGATAATCTTGTAACTAATCCAGACAATCCTAATGTTTCAGCTGGCCGTCTATGGTCCTATCAGTGGCAAATGACTAACACAAGTTATACGCAGTATCCTGTGCAGACGCCATTTTATATTTACACTACTGGTGGATTTGTCGATAGGGTTATTTATAAAATGAAACCATACCACTTTGTTTTCGTCTCTAATTCTTATGGATGCCGCAATACAGGAGACATAGTTAGGGATAGGCAGAGCTTTAATGGCAATGCTTTCCAGCTCAATAATATTTCTGAGTATAAAATATTCTTGGATGATCCAGACCAGAGTGTTTTTCCAAGTATTCAGATAGATCCGCCAGTGGTAAAAGCCTGGTTTAATGATGTGTTGATATACGATTATGATTATTCTCGTGATCCCAAATTACTGAATTTAAACGTGGGTACAATAGATGTTCATGCGAATGAACCATCTTGTAGTCCAGATTCTACAAATGTTGTTTATTTTAAGATTCAAACAAATGTGCCTGGACGGACTGCAATATTAATCGATGTCAATGGAGACGGCTATAAGACAGGAACTGCCGATACTGCTCTTATTTACAATGTTTCTGTCGGCACTAATTATATTCCGTGGAATCTTCGCGATGCCCATGGCAATCCAGTAACTTCAGCTAAATTGAAGATTGTTCCAAAGTTTTTGGAAGTTGGTCCATTACATTTGCCTATCTTCGATGTAGAAGCACTTTCCGGTGTTGAAGCATCAACTGTTAGACCTTTTAAAATCTTGAAACAAACAGTTTATTGGGATGACTTAGCATTGCCTGCTGGTGAATGGGGTGATGATAATGGCGCTATGGATCAAACAGATACAATCCAGCTATATCCAGATAAAGATATTCCGAGAATTTGGACCTATTACAATGATAATGGTGGTCATCAGAACGGTAATGATAACACTATGAATACGTGGTTCAACTCTATAGACTTAGGTAGCTCGAACCTTGATTTTAAATTGGTTTTGGATCAATGTGTAAATGAAAATTATCCTTTTGTTTCTGATATTGAAAAATTTGGTCCTGTTAACCAGCAAATCATTTTTACACAAACAGATTTTGATGAGAAGTTTTCTGATGCTAATAACGGCCATATAGTAAAAATTAAAATTTTAAGCTTACCTACAAATGGTACACTGGCATTAAATGGTAGTCCGATTAATGCAGGGGATGAGATTCTTTACGCAGATTTGGATAAAATTACCTTTACACCTGACAATAACTGGTTCGGCAAAACTTCTTTTCAATGGAATGCTTACAATGGGGCACATTATTCACAGAATCCCGCTAATGTTAACATAACAATCAACACACCACCGACAATTTCATCAATACCTGATCAGAATATTTGCGTTAATTCATCAACAGGGGATATAAACTTTACTGTTAATGATGCACCGGGGGAAACAGATCCTGATGACCTGACAGTTAGAGCAGTATCAAATAATCCTTCGTTAGTCGATGTATCAAATATTACACTCGGAGGC
>JALWCU010000233.1 GCA_027015275.1 Bacteroidales bacterium
TATAATTCTTGTTAGCTTGCAAGGTAGTTTGCAAATAGGTCCTAAACGGCGCTATCCTATTTATTTGTATGAATTTACTATTGCAAGAGGAGAAGCCAAAAAGATCTGTTTGAGGTATCGCTATGGTAAGGCTTGCTTTTGGGTAGCATACTATGGGGATGAGCTCTATTTTAATATTATCCCAGATCCCAATAAGCGCTGGATGAAACGCTATTTGATTGAAGAGGATGTGCGAACTTCTGATGAAAGCGTGATTATTGATGTTGATACTATACATACGACTACTGTTGAATTTGAAGATGGTGGGATACTTTACCATTTGAGGGTGCATATTCATTGAAATAATAGTTTTTTATTGATTTGCCCCACAATGGCGACAGTATGGAGCAATTTTTGGGGTTTTGTTATTGCAGTGGGGGCAGTTGATAAGAAGCGTATTCCCGCATCCTTGACAAAAATTGTCTTGATAGTAGTCTACTCTCATCCCACAATAAAGGCATCTACTATTTTGCAAAGCTTGCCGTTTTTTTAAACGCATCAACTTTATTCTTTTAGCCCGCTCAATGATAGGTGCACGCTTGAGAATGCGATAGATTGCATAGCCAATTATTGCAACTGCAATAAAAATTAAAAAGTAGTAGCCAAGATAGACCACTCCCCACTCATAGAGTTTATGCAGCACAAGGGCAAGGAATTTTTTGGGAATTATGTCGTAGATGAGAGTAAGGGTATAAAAGATTGCTGGAAGCGTTGTAATGAAAAGCAGATGAGCGCTAAGCAGATGCAGGGCTTTAGTTTTGATAGTTTGAGCATTGCGGGTTTTGTAAAAGAGTAAAAGTGCAATTATTAAAAGAGGGAGGAGGAATTTTAGCATTGTATAAAAATAGATAAAAGGGTAGGTAAATTCGTATCGTCTTTTTTGTTTTATAATCTCTTCTCTATTTTGTGCGATAAATGGTAGGAGTTTATCCTTAACTACTGTAAGGTGGGTGGGTTTTGGCCAGGTGGTAAGCTCTTTTTTGAGGAGCTCAATGCGTTGAAGCTGCGTATAGAAGC
>JALWCU010000234.1:0-3193 GCA_027015275.1 Bacteroidales bacterium
ACATTGAAACTGGAGGTTTCACTGTTATTTCGTCTTTCAGACCCAATGAAGAGGATTACGTGGTGCCCGATAAGAATGTAGAAATAAATCCAATTCCGGAGTCACGTATACTTGAGGAGATGCACAGATTTGCACGCGAGGTGGATGACGAGAGGATTCAGAAAAGACTAATCTTAGCACTTGGCCGGAAAAACCCATTAAGACAGTTTAGAAGAATTCTGGGATTTTATCCCGAACTCTTAGAGGAATGGAATAAAACACGCATAACGCTTTTATCGAGATGGGTTTTAAAAGAGCTTGAAAATCTTGGAATCCCACCAGAAACCTTCGTAAACTACGAAGAACTCATAAAAATGTCAAACTCAGCCAAAATCAACCCCCTGTAGCAGCTGGATTATTCTATTTTAGTCTACGTGGACTACTCCAAATCAGTTTATCCTCCCATATATTTTAGCAGTGGTCTCATCGCGTTTTAAATATAGTTAACCGAGATGTAGCTTGTAACCTAAAATTAATCTACTCAAGCCCGTGAAATTGTATATTAAGGAGAATACCTAAGTTGGTTGAGATTTACAGTGTTAGATTTTGTATCCCTATATTCAGAAAAAACTTTCTCTACATCTTTATTACCTTGGCAAAGTTTGATGTTTTAAATATATTACTCACACCAATATTCAAAGTTTACTCATAAAATTCTATTTGACGCTTGCGGACTCCCTATTATTTCAATAATCAATACTGTTACAGAGAAATTCCTTAAGGATTATTAGAATTTTATTACTATCTGTCATTTACTCATTGTTTTTACTTTTTACGATTATTCTACAAAGAAATTTGACATAATGAATTGAAAAATATTAAAATCAAGGTGTTTCAAAGGAGGAAATATGAAATTTTATGAAGTACGTGACCCTATCTATGGATTCATAAAATTTAATGAATGGGAAAGGGAAATTATAAATCATCCAGTATTCCAGCGCTTGAGGCGAATTAGACAGCTTGCATTGACAAATATGGTATACCCAGGTGCCATTCATACAAGATTCGAGCATTCCTTAGGAGTTATGCATTTAGCCTCAAAAATGTACGACTCGATAATATCAAGGAGGAGAA
The DNA here is from genome assembly GCA_027015275.1 of Bacteroidales bacterium. Classification (GTDB taxonomy): domain Bacteria; phylum Bacteroidota; class Bacteroidia; order Bacteroidales; family S143-33; genus S143-33. The sequence goes on from JALWCU010000234.1 coordinate 1,114, forward strand.
ATAGAGAGATATTGGAAACCGAGCTTGGGTATGATGAAGCTGGATTCAAACGGGATAGGCAGATTGTTAGATTTGCTGCTCTGTTACATGATGTTGGACACGGACCATTTTCACACTTATCAGAGGACTTATTCCCATTAAATTTGGATAATAAAAGATACAAGCATGAGGATTATACTGTATCTATTATTAAGACAATTTTTAAAGATAAAATAGAATCCCACAAACTGAATAGTAACTACAATATAACAGCTGACGAGGTTGCAAAACTCATAGAGGGTGGTGACGAAAGAGCCTCTTTTTGGAAGATTCTGATATCTAGTCAATTAGACGCTGATAGGGCTGATTATTTGCTAAGAGATTCGTTACATACAGGGGTAAAGTATGGCATATACGATTTAGAAAGGCTAATAGTTACATTAACTCTGGGCTTTCTGGCTAATGATGATAAAGATGGGATAAAAAACCATAATGGCAATTACAGTCATGGTAACGAAGATCAAGAGCTTGTACTTGGGGTGGAAAGAGATGGATGGCATGTTGCAGAGTCGTTGATTATAGCGAGATACCAGATGTTTACCCAAGTGTATTATCATAAAACAAGAAGAGCTTATGACTTCTTGTTAAAAGAGTCTCTTAAGGAATCTATAGAGAATTACCCACCTCCCGATTCAATAAATGAATTTATCCAATTCGATGATTATTTCGCTTGGAGTAGTATGCAGCGAAAATCGTCAAATTGGTTTGAAAGAATATTAGAAAGGAAGCATATTAGATTATTGAAAGAGACTAAGGAGGTGCCTCTTAGTGCTGAAATACAGATGATGGAGAAAATAAATAGGATTTTAGATAAGAAGGGGATATGGTATTGGGAAGATACCCCTGAAAAACCAAAAGAATGGTATAAAATGGGAGAAGGAGAAGAAATCTATGTTATAGATGGGGAAATAGCTTCTCCTTTATCTCAATACTCGGTAATTACTGAAAGCTTGCAGAAACGGTTTACAAAATCGAGAATATATGTATTACCTGAAGAAAGAGACAAGGCCGAAAGGGCTGTAAAGGAGGTTTAATTATGAGGGAGATTTTTAAAGGGCCAAGTTTAATTTATCATATCGTTAAAAAATTAAAAGAGAAGTATCCTGACCGTCGTATTGGAAAAACTAAGTTGCAGAAGCTTTTGTATTTGCTGGAAGTTAATAGCGATCTGGATCTACATTACACACTTTACTATTATGGCCCTTATTCGAGTAAAGTCGGTAGGTACATTAACGAGGCAAATTCCTTAGATTTTATAAAGGTGGTATGGGAACAAGATATAGGATATTCAATAGATCCTGCTACTCCTAATCAACAATTCTTGTATAATCTGTCAGATTTGATACAAGAAGATGTTGTGAGCAAAGTAATTGAAAAATATGGTGAGTTTACAGCAAATGAATTATCTATTATTACAACTGGTATTTATTTACAGAAACGTTTTGGAATACACGATCCTGATAAGCTTATTGATTCAATTTTAAAAGTTAAGCCCAAAAACCGGAGAGAATGGATCGAAGAGGTGCTAAAGAAAGGTGGAGTAATTCAATAAACCACTACTAGTTTTTATTATATTTTGATTAATTTTTGCAAATACCGCATAGTGCGTTTAAAAAGTCAAATACACTATTTTGGGGAGAATAGGTTTGGTTATCCCTAAAGTAGATTATATCACTTTTATCGCCTACATTCTCATTTGCGTACAACAATTGACCCTTAAAAACTTCTTCAAAAAATACCATTTTTTTGTGAAAATAATTTTTTAAATCTTTCCAACCACCCCTCCTGCCGTTTGCTCATCCTTCCCTCCTGCTACTTTTATTAATTGCAATTTTGCTTCCACAAAGATGTGGGGTGGAAATTCCTTTTAGATTCAAGAATTCCCGGATTGCTCCACAGTCTCAAAATGGGAAAATTTTTGTCCGGAGTGGAAAAATTTTTTACGTCAGGTCTTCAAAGGTTTCTTCCGGGCTGCAGGAAAGAGTACGTTATTCAAAATCAATCTGTATCCTGGCGAATTCCTGTGAAGCTCGAGTCTTGT
>JALWCU010000234.1:3203-3406 GCA_027015275.1 Bacteroidales bacterium
GTATTTTACCTCATCTGTGCCTTTGACCATTGCAAGTATTACCACGTTGTCCTTGAGTTTATCCCTTCTGAATCCTGTATCCTGTCCCAGAAATTCCTTAATAACCTTAGTATGATCCTGTGTGAGCATGGTGGGAATTGGGTCATATTTTGCAGAGAAATCGAAAAGAGTGAAATAAGTGTTGGGGCCTCTCATGGCCGCTT
>JALWCU010000235.1 GCA_027015275.1 Bacteroidales bacterium
ATTGATGATATATTACCTCATGCAAACTGTGGGGCTTGCGGATACGCAGGATGTGCAGCTTATGCAGAAGCTGTGGCTATGAAAGGCGAAGACATAACAAAATGCGCTCCCGGTGGAGAAGAGGTGATAAAGAAAATATCCGGTATCTTGGGAGTTAAAGCATCGGCAAAAGAAAGAAAAGTAGCCGTGATACATTGTCAAAGCGGTGGATACAACAATACAAAATTGCGCGGAGAATATCAGGGCGTGAAAACTTGTGCATCAGCAGTGCTTGTTTCCGGCGGAACCAATATGTGTACCTACGGTTGCGTGGGCTACAATGATTGCGTAGCCGCTTGCGAATTTGATGCCTTGCATGTGGACGAAAACGGTATGCGATATGTGGAAAATGACAAGTGCACCGGTTGTGGAGCCTGCGTGATTGCCTGCCCCAGAGATTTGATAGAGCTTGTTCCTATAAGCAAAAAAGTGCATGTGCAATGCCGCTCTTTTGACAAAGGTGCAATTGCCAGAAAACTATGCGGAAATAACACAGCTTGTATTGCCTGTGGTTTGTGCGTAAAAGCTTGTAAATTTGATGCTATCCATGTTAACGACAATTTGGCAAAGATAGATTACGATAAATGTGTAAATTGTGGAGAGTGCGCAAAGGTTTGTCCTACCAAGGCAATAGAAGACCAGCTTTTGGGATTACGAAAAAAAGCATACATTCATCAGGAAGAGTGTATCGGTTGCACAATGTGCGCAAGAGTTTGTCCCGTAGATGCCATAGAGGGAATGGTAAAACAGCCGCATAAGGTAAATCCAGATATCTGTATCGGTTGCGAAGCTTGTGTGCAAAAATGCCCGAAAAATTGTATAGAGATGGTTTAACAGGTGAATCCTTTTAGAGAATTTTTAATTAATAGATGGCGTTTGAAAGGCCAGAAATTTCTGCATAAGGGAAAAGCCGAAAAAGCGATAATTTTGTTTGAAAAGATTTTGTTTTATTCTCAAAAACCGGAAGACCTTTTTAATTATGGCATCACTTTAATGGATTTGTATGATTATGAT
>JALWCU010000236.1 GCA_027015275.1 Bacteroidales bacterium
TATTATTGCAATCATTATTTGCGAGATAGGGGCATAAGAATTTCTGACTCTGTCATTTTACATAACCATGACAGGGTGGATACAGACTGGATAGTAGATAAGCTGGGCTTACCAGTTTTTGTAAAGCCCGATGCTGGAGGGTCTAGTTTTGGTACTACGAAAGTAAAGCGTGCCGTGGATCTTTTGCCTGCCATAGAAGCAGCTCGTCATGAGTCTGATGAAGTGATAGTCGAGAAATTCATACCTGGCGTGGAAGTTACTGTGGGGGTAGTGCGTTATAATGGGATGATAAGAGCATTGACACCGTGTGAGGTTCGCAGTAAGAAAGAGTTCTTTGATTATGATTCGAAGTACAATCCAGAGTTGAATGAGGAGATAATACCCGCTCAGATACCCAGAGACAAGCTCGAACAAGTCAGAGAGATTTCCACAGATATTTATAATTACCTTGGTTGCAGGGGCATAGTGCGAATTGATTATATTCTCGGAGAGGATGGTAATTTCTATTTTTTGGAGCTAAATTCTGTTCCCGGAATGACTCATGCTTCTATTGTTCCCAAGATGTTGCGATATGATAAGGTTGATATAACTTTACTTTATACTCAGCTAATTACTGATGTCCTCGAAGGTTGACTTGCTTTTTGACAGTGGGGCTAAACCATGGCATTTCTTGTTTTGTGTAGCGGATGAGGTGTATTCTATTTATCTGTATGTGCATATATAGAGTTTTGGTATAGGATAGTAGATTTCCATAGATACGAACTGGCTTAGGCTTGTCTTTGACAAAGAGTTTGACTATATATTTGTGGAACTGATTGTCTTTGAAGTATATATCATTTTCTGCCGTGTCTGTAGTATTGTCTGCATATTGTACTATCATCTTGACAGCTAAATTAAAAGTCTGGTCATCGTTGAATACCTTTATATTAGCTCCTAATTCATAAATGCCAGGTTTGGGATTTTTTATTTCAAATGGGATAGAGTCTTCGGAATTATCCTGGAATGGAAATAAATAAACGGTTTTGCCTGGCCATAGATTTGGTTTTGCTAATTTCTTGCGCTGCAAGGAGTCGAGAAAATACATTTGTCTTTTCAGAGAGTCGGTTATGACATTATACATAGCTGTAAATTTATCTATGTCTTCCATATAATAATCGAGCGAACGGCGAAAGTCCATATAGTTTATGTTATGCTTGCGAAGGAGATAGTTGTAATATGACTTGAAGGCATGGTCCTTGAGATTGTAATCGTCCAGATTTGCTGTAATTAATATGCCATCTGTTCTGTGCAGGTCTGTTAAAAAAGATATAAAACTTTTTTTGCTTTTGATTTTACCTTTATATTTAAAACCTTGATACTCTGATTTTTTGCAACCGAAACTAAGCAGAATTATTATGATAAATACCAGGAATGATAAATTTTTCATTTCTACAAAATTTTCTGAAATTTGTTAATGACAAAATTACAATTAAAAACGACAAAAATGGAAGAAAAGAATCAGTCTAAAAATACAATTTTGTGGATACTGCTTTTTCTATTTGCTCTGCTTATTATTTTTCTGGTATATTCAAATCTAAAGACTAAGAAAGAATACCAGAAAACAATATACAATCTGGAGCAGACAGCAGCCGAGAAAGACTCTTTGCAGTCTGAGCTTGAGAATATATATGCTCAGTACCAGGATCTTAAAACAAATAACGACACTCTCAACCAAAAATTAAATGCTCAAAAACAAAAAGTAGCACAGCTTATTCAAGAGTTGCGTCATGTGAAAGCTACTGATAAACAAAAGGTTGAAGAACTTAAACAAGAGGTGGTTTTACTACGGAATATTATGAAAAGTTATATTAAGCAGATTGATTCGCTTTATCAAAAAAATCAGGTACTTGTCAAGGAAAACCGACAGATTAAACAACAATATTCAGCCGTTGTGGTACAGAAACAGCAGTTGGAGCAGGTAGCTGATAGTTTGAAAAAAACAGTTAAAATTGCTGCTACACTCGAGGCAAGGCCAATTTCATTTCTTGCGCTGAATAGACGCGATAGAACCACAAGACGTATCAGGCGAACAAAGAAATTCCAGGTTTGTTTTACATTGCTGGCTAATAAAATAGCTCCAAAAGGAACCAAGACAATATATCTACGTATTGCACGGCCCGATGGTGAGATTTTGATTAATGATAATTCCAGTACTTTTGTCTATCAGGGAAAGGAAATATTTTATTCTGCACAAAAACAAGTGGACTATCAAGGCAAAGACACTCAGGTTTGCATTTATTACAGCAATAATACAGAGCTTCCGTCAGGGAAATATACTGCTTATGTCTTTGTCGGTGATAGGCTTATTTTGACAAATGAAATAGAACTAAAATAAAACTTGTAATTATGATTGAACTTGATTTATCACTTCCATACAAGGTCAAAGACCTGGGACTAGCCTCGTGGGGAAGGAAAGAACTGGACTTGGCAGAAAAAGAAATGCCAGGTTTAATGTCCCTTAGAAAAAAATATGGTGAACAGAAACCCTTGAAAGGTGCTCGTATAAGTGGCTCTCTCCACATGACTATCCAGACAGCAGTCTTGATAGAGACGCTTCAGAAGCTGGGAGCACAGGTACGCTGGGCAAGTTGTAATATTTATTCTACACAAGATCATGCAGCAGCTGCAATAGCCCACGACGGAGTGCATGTTTTTGCATGGAAAGGTGAAAGCCTCGAAGAATATTGGTGGGCAACTGAGATGTCTTTGACCTATCCAGATGGCAATGGACCTGATATGATAGTTGATGATGGCGGTGATGCTACACTTATGGTTCATCTGGGCTACATGGCCGAAGAAGACCCATCGATTTTGGACAAAGAGCCAGGAAGTGAGGACGAATATTATTTGTTTGAGCGTATCCGAGCATCTTTGAAAAATGATCCGGGCAAATGGCATCGTTTTGTTCAGAGAATACGTGGTGCTTCTGAGGAGACTACGACAGGCGTACATCGCCTTTATCGTTGGGAGCGTGAAGGGAAGTTGCTTTTCCCTGCTATTAATGTAAATGATTCTGTTACAAAGTCTAAGTTCGATAATTTATACGGTTGCCGTGAATCTCTAATTGACGGTATCAAGCGAGCTACTGATATTATGATCGCTGGCAAAACTGCCGTTGTATGCGGTTATGGTGAGGTAGGCAAAGGCTCTGCACAATCACTCAGAGCTTTTGGTGCTCGTGTAGTGGTTACTGAGATTGATCCGATTTGTGCTGTCCAGGCCTCCATGGAAGGTTACGAAGTTACCACATTGGAAGATTATGTTGAGAAGGCTGATATTTTTGTTACTGCAACAGGCAATCGCGATATAATTACGATTGAGCAAATGGAAAGGATGAAAGATGGTGCAATTGTTTGTAATATTGGCCATTTTGATAATGAGATTCAGGTTAGTAAGCTAAAGAATTATCCTGGAATAAAGAAGATAAACATTAAACCGCAGGTTGACCAGTATATTTTCCCAGATGGACATTCTATAATTTTAATAGCCGATGGACGTTTGGTTAACCTTGGGGCTGCAACAGGCCATTCGTCTTTTGTTATGAGTATGTCTTTTACTAACCAGGTGCTGGCACAGCTTGAGCTCTGGCAAAAAGACCATGACAAAAAAGTCTATCGTATGCCCAAGCGTCTGGATGAGGAAGTTGCACGGCTTCATCTCGAACACCTTGGAATTAAGTTAACTAAGCTCACACCAGAGCAGGCAGAATACATTGGCGTTGATGTGGATGGACCTTATAAACCCGAGCATTATCGTTATTGATACTTAGTGCTTTTATGCTAAGTTCGTTTTCAATCAAATGTTTGTGGACTAAATTAGTCTGTTATTTGTCTATAGAAATGCTCATGTTAATATGCTGAATTTCAGGTCGTGAGAAATGAACCAGGTAAATTGGCACTCTGGGGCTTGTAGTGTAGCTTTATTAAAATTCCCATGATGAGATGAAACGAGAAAATTTGTTACTTCCGTTTGAAAAATATTTTTTTCCAGAAAAGCGTGTTTCCCCGCAGTTGGCACAAATTGTAAAGGAGTTTAATCATCAGGTTATCAGTGGAGTTTATCGTCCATCATGGAATAAGTGTCTGTGTTCGAATAAAGATTTTGATATTATTGCCGGTGTCGATAAGTATGGATTTATTGCACCGCTGAGTATCTGCAAAAGTTGTGGCATGATAAGCTTGAATCCGCGTTTTTCAGATACTTATTATACAGACTTGAGAAAACATAAATCCTATTTTGAAACATTTTTTGGCTACGCAGACCCCAGAGAATATGCCTTTTCAAAGATTAATCTTTTTCAGGGAACGAGTATTTTTAGTCTGCTCAAGCATGTTATGAACATTGACAAGGAAACAAAAGTCTTGGAAATTGGCGCTGGAGCAGGCTGGAATTTTTTGCCTTTTATACAAGCAGGTATTCATATCAAAGGCTATGAGGAAGATAAAACTTTTGTCGATATAGGCATTTCGCTTGGTATGGACATAGAGCAGAAAGGGATAGAAAAATTACCAGAACAAGCTGACTATGATGTGATTATACTTAGTGGCGTGTTAAACCGCGTTTATTTACCATTAGCGACATTATCCAGAGTGAAGAACCTTGTAAAACCATCGGGCATTATATATATAGATGTGCCAGTGTTGAATTTTAAAACCTTAAATTATCGTGTAGATTGGCTCTATTATTTTACGCCAGATACATTTAGATATTTTGTGGCAGATATAGGGCTTAAGCCACTGGAAATTAGGATGATTGATGGACATATTGCCGGCGTTTTTCGCAAGGAAGACTTTCCCAATAGCAGATATTTATTAACACGCAATAAGCAGCAGTCATACAAATATCTCAAGCGTCTGAGATACAGAGAAGCTTGGACTTTTAGTAAGAAACTGAAAAATAAAGAAGATGTGCCATTTTCCCGCATTTTTGAGAAGAACGATTGAGTCGTTTAATTTTGCCCTGCGGGGATTATGGTATGTCATTCGTACGCAGAGGCATTTTCATTTTCATTTATTCGCTGCTATTGTTGTTGTTATTTTAGGATTTGCTTTTGAAATAAGTGTCCAGCAGTGGTTAGCTGTCGTTATAGTGATTTTCCTTGTGTTCAGCGCCGAAGCATTTAACACAGCCATAGAAAAACTTGTAGATCTGGTCTCACCGGAATATAATAGGCTTGCAGGTCTGGTGAAGGATATAGCAGCTGGGGCAGTCTTGCTCACCGCTATTGTGGCAGTGATAGTCGGAGTAATCGTTTTTCTACCGCCTCTGTGGCAATTGCTTTTTTAGTATTCAATCTTATCCTCTTTTTGTTCCCACATCTTGAATGCTTCCAGAGCTTTGTCTCGCAATATCTGAATTGTTGGAATTTTTCTTTCGTTAATGGGTCGGGCAATCTCATCATAAATGAATTGGTCGCTAAAGCCAATATGGTCTGCATCTTCTCTGGTATTGGCAAAGTATATTTTGTCCAGTCTTGCCCAGTAGATGGCGCCTAAACACATAGGGCATGGTTCGCAAGAGGTATATATCTCACAGCCAGACAGATCAAATGTCCCCAGTTTTTTTGTAGCCTGGCGTATGGCATTTATTTCTGCATGTGCCGTGGGGTCATTATCCTTTGTAACAGAATTAGAAGCTTCTGAGATGATTTTGCCATCTTTGACAATAACGGCGCCAAATGGACCTCCACCCTTGGTAACACTTTGTTTTGAAATCTCTATAGCCCGCAGCATGAATTTTTCTTTATCTGTCATTGACTTAGCTTTTTGATTGGACACTAAAATTAAATAAATTCCGACAAAGATTGAAATTTTATGAGAGTCAGTCTAATCTGATTGTGAAAGGTAGATTTGGTTTATTTGCTTTGTTTCAGTTTTTTATAAGAGTTTTCAACAAAAAAAGTCTTAAGTGATTGGGATATATGGAAAAAAATTTTAGTTTTGCAAGTCCGAAAAGTAGGTTAAATTTCAAAAATAAAAAGACGTGGACGCATTAAGTTACAAGACACAGTCAGCAAAGGAGCAGGAAGTCCAGCGCCAGTGGTATGTTATAGATGCAACAGACCAGGTACTGGGTCGTCTGGCTTCGAAGGTAGCCAAGATTTTGCGTGGTAAGTATAAACCGATTTATACACCACATGCAGATACAGGCGACTATGTGATCATTATCAATGCAGAGAAGGTACGTCTTACTGGCAAGAAATTGACAGACAAGACTTATGTTCGCTATAGTGGATACCCTGGCGGACAGCGCATTGATACTGCAAAAGATATTCTGAACAAGCATCCAGAACGCCTTGTAGAGATGGCAGTCAAAGGGATGCTTCCCAAAAACCGCTTAGGCCGTCAGATGTTCAAGAAGCTGCATGTATATGTAGGTCCAGAACATCCACATGAGGCACAAAAACCACAACCTTTAAACCTTAATGAAATAAAATAATTGAATTATGGAAACAATCCACACAGTCGGTAAACGTAAGACAGCAGTTGCCCGCTTGTACATGACAGAAGGTAAAGGTAATATCTTGGTTAATGGACGGAAAATAGAAGATTATTTTCCAGCACTTAAGCATCTGTATGCTGCTATGCAGCCATTGACGCTTTTGGGCGTACAAGGCCAGTTTGATATTAACATTAATGTTCAGGGTGGCGGAATGACAGGACAGGCAGAGGCTGTTCGTCATGCTATTACAAAGGCTATGATAGAGGCTTTTGGTTATGAGAGTGAAGAGCGTAAGAAGCTCAAGGAAGCTGGATTCCTTACACGTGATTCCCGTGTTGTTGAACGTAAAAAATACGGTCAACCCAAAGCACGTAAGCAATACCAGTTCTCTAAACGTTAATACTTTTTTGTATTGGGCGACTGTTATGCCAGGCCTGTGGCTTATGTCTCTTGTACCGCCTAAGGCGGGCAGGAGTTTCAACAGGCAAAAAACAAAAGTTAAACTCTTAAAACTTACAAAAAGATGAGAGACATCACATTTGAAGAATTATTGGAAGCAGGCGTACACTTTGGGCACTTACGTAGTAAGTGGAATCCTGCAATGGCTCCATACATCTTCAAGGAAGTCAATGGTATCCATATCATTGATCTTGATAAAACACGTGAAAAACTCAAGCAAGCTACTATCGCTGTCAAACAGATAGCCAGGAGTGGCAAAAAAATCTTATTCGTAGCTACCAAGAAGCAGGCAAAAGAAATCGTAGCGCAGAAAGCACAGGAAGTTGGCATGCCTTATATCACCGAACACTGGTCAGGCGGAATGCTAACCAACTTTCAGACAATACGCCGTGCTGTCAAAAAAATCGATCTTATCGACAAGATGGAGAAAGATGGCACTTTTGACAAGATGTCCAAAAAAGAACGTCTTCTGCTTTTGCGCGAAAAAGCTAAACTAGAAAAGCGGTTGGGTTCTATTAAAGACATGAACCGTATCCCTGCGGCTGTATTTGTTGTCGATGTTATGAAAGAAAGAATTGCTGTTGCAGAAGCCCGCAAGCTTCATATACCAGTTTTTGCAATGGTAGATACCAATGCTGATCCACGTATTATTGACTTTCCTATTCCAGCTAATGACGATGCTTCCGAGTCTATAGCCCTTATTGTGAGTTATATTACCGAGGCTATCAGGGAAGGACTGGAAGAGAGAAAATTAGAATTGGAAAAGCGAAATGCAGAAAAGGCAGCTAAAAAAGCTGCAAAAGAAGAAGCTAAGGAAACAGAGGAGGACAAAAAGACTGTCCGCCGTCCTGCAAAAAGAAAATAATTTTTCTGTTATATAGGATTTATCGGGCTGCTACGTTGTAGTAGCCCGATATGCACACAATAATCACAAAAACTAAAAACAAAAAAGATATGGCTAATATTACAGCTGCTGATGTTAAGAAATTGCGCGATATGACAGGCGCAGGTATGATGGACTGCAAGAAAGCTCTCCAGGAAGCAGATGGAGATTTTGATAAAGCAATTGAAATCCTTCGTAAAAAAGGACAAAAAGTAGCAAACAAACGTGCTGACCGTGATACCAACGAAGGTATTGCACTGGGTAAGACTTCCGAAGATATGACACGAGCATACATGGTAGCCGTTGGCTGCGAAACCGACTTTGTCGCTCGTACAGAGGATTTCGAGAATGCTGTTAAGAGAATACTTGACATTGCTGTCGAAAAAGATATTAAAGATATTGATGAGCTCAAACAAACTAAGACTATAAATGAGCTTACTGTAGAACAAGAGATTACAGAGCTTAGTGGAAAGACTGGTGAAAAGGTCGTTCTTCTTTTCTACGGACGTGTCGAAGGTGCTTATGCAAATGTTTATAATCACTTTAATAAGACAAACGCTTCTATAGCAGCTTTTAACAAACAGTTACCTGAGCAAGTAGCAAAGGATATTCTAATGCAGATAGCTTCTATGAAGCCAGTTGCAATTGACGTTGATGATGTACCAGAGGATGTCAAGCAGAAAGAGCTCGAGATAGGCAAAGAGCAGGCTATTAACGAAGGTAAACCAGCAAATATAGCAGATAAAATAGCACAGGGTCGTCTGAATAAATTTTTACAGGAAGCTACTCTGATGAATCAGGCATTTATCAAAGACAGTAAGAAAAAAGTCAAGGACTACCTGAAGGAAGCAGATCCAGAGGCTAAAGTGCTTGACTTTAAACGTTATTCTGTTCATGATTAATTAAACAAAACTGAAATTTTCTTGATTCTTGTTTGAGAATTACAGAAAAGTGAATATTATATTTGCACAATAAACATTAAAATTTACAACAATGGCATACTTTATTGAACCTGATTTGTGTACAGCATGTGGCGCTTGCCTCGATGAATGTCCAGTGGACGCTATTAGCGAGGGCGATTACTATGTAATTGATCCAGATCTGTGTACAGATTGCGCAGCTTGCGCAGAAGTTTGTCCTGTTGAAGCAATTCATCCAGCAGAATAAATTATAAAAAGGGCGACCAATTGGTCGCCCTTTTTTATTTTTTCCCTTCCCTCTTGATGATAAATTGAAATTAATATTCGTATTTTAAGTTGATTATACTTGCCTTTGAGCTCATCTCACTTGTTTATTTTAGCAGTTTTATCAACCCAGATAAAATGTGTTAGCTTTGTTATCAACAACGTTTTTTTTATTTTTAAGAGCAATATGTATAAGCGTTTTGTTATGAGAAAGTTATTAAGTCTTATTGTTTTAATACTCTCAGTTGTTAATGTCCATGCACAGCAGCAGAAAAAGCCTTTGGATATTGATGCTTTGATTTCGTGGCAAGTAATCAAAGAAAAACATATATCGAATAATGGACAGTGGGCAGTGGTTTATAGTGAACCCTATCGTGGCGACTCACATTTTATTATCACTACCACAGATGGTAAATTTAATCAGCAAATAATTGGCGGTTACCAGCCCTATATCTCGCCAGATAATAATTATATTGCTTTCCTCATCAGGGCACCTTATGCTTATGTCAGAAAGTTGAAGCTACAAGGAAAGAAGGAATCAGAGCTTCCCAAGGATTCTGCTTACGTTTTTCTCACTGATTCGCGAAAGACAATAAAGTTTGACAGCATTTACAAAATCCTGGTTCCCCAGAACAATGGGAGAAATTTAGCTCTTTTGCGTCTGGATAAAACACGGAAAAAGAACAAATTCTACAGGTTAATTATTTACATCGCAGACAAAGAGAAAGCAATCAGAATTGACAGTGTTACAGATGCTAAATTTTCGGCAAATGGTAAAGAGCTGGCATACATAAAATTACACAAAGATAGTACAGGCACAACTTATTCTATAGGTGTGTACGATTTTGATAATCAGAAAAATATGACGGTCGCTAATGGGCAGAAGAAAACAAAGAGTCTCGCTCTCTCTAACGATGGCAGTCTTCTTTCCTATCTCGGTTCGCAGGATACCACACAGGTCAAGGTTTATTCACTTTATTTATATAGTCTGAAAAAGTCTAAGCTGATAAAACGTATTGACACATTAACACAAGGGATACCCAAGGCATGGGCAGTCAGTGAATATGGTAGGATATATTTCTCTGACAATGGAAAGCGGCTGTTCTTTGGCATAGCACCACGACCAAAGCCAAAAGTAAAAGATACTATTCCAGAAGACGAGAAAGTTAAACTGGATCTGTGGTCATGGACAGATTCGATATTAATGCCAGCACAGTTGCTTAATTTGGATAAAGACAGAAGATTTTCTTATTCAACTATTTATGATATTGACAGGAACAATATCATTCGAGTACAGACCAATCGTTATACCAGAATCAGGTATTATAAGAAAGGGAACGGACAATACGCACTGGAGCGTGATCCGAGCCATTATCTCAAGCAGGAATCATGGGATTATCCATGGTGGGCGGATTATTATATCATAGACTTGAAAGACGGACATAAAACCTTAGCTGCTAAGAAGATAGCAGGAGGCTATATGTCTGCCGACGGGAAATATTTCGTTTATTACAATTACCGAGATAGCCTGTGGTATTCATACATCAGACAAGCAGACAAGACGGTTAAGCTCACTGACAATAAGACTGTTAAATTTTACAATGAGGAAAATGATATTCCAGCGCCTGCCGAAGCTTATGGCTTTGGAGGTTTTTCACAGGATAGTAAATTGTGTTTTATTTATGATAAATATGACATTTGGGCAATCGATCCCTCAGGTCAGCAGAAGCCTTATATCCTGACA
>JALWCU010000237.1 GCA_027015275.1 Bacteroidales bacterium
CACATACAACACAAAGGACATATATTGCCTTGGCATGGGGCGACTTCAAACAAGACAATGGAACAGTAGTTGGGCACATAGGCCGCCATCCACGCAACCGCCAAATAATGCATGTTTATCCCAACGGCGAGCATGGCAAGCACGCCATTACACACTGGCGCGTACTGGAACGCTTCTATTTCACTACACTCATAGAGCTACGTCTGGAAACAGGCCGTACTCACCAGATACGCGCACACATGAAATATCTTAATCATCCACTTTTTTCGGACAAAGATTATGGTGGGGACAGGGTCTTGTATGGCCTCAGATCCAGAAAATATGAACAATTCGTTCGCAATACATTTGAAGTATGCCCGCGACAGGCTCTACATGCCAAATCTCTGGGCTTTAAACATCCCCGAACGGATCAAGACATGTTCTTTGATACTGACCTACCCGAAGATATGACAGCAGCTATCGAACGCTGGCGGCAATTTGCCAAGATTTACGAAAAAGGACAAGGTCTGGAAGGAATATAATAAATTGGCTATTTGGTGAAATTTGCTAACTTTGTTCAAAAAATCAACATTTTTACATGAACAAAACATTTTCTATTAATGACCTTGAAAGAATATCATCAATCAAGGCACATACTATACGTATATGGGAAAAGCGCTACAATCTTCTCACCCCACAGCGCACCGAGACAAACATTAGATTATACACTGAGCAAGACCTAAAAAAGCTGCTAATGGTAGTAGTCCTATACAAACAAGGCATGCGAATATCAGAGATTGCTCAACTTTCCCTTACTCGTTTGCAGGAACTGGTGCTGGATATGAAAATACCAGCCGAAGCACAATCTACAATCATCGAACAACTTATGCTCGGTGTTACAGACTTTAACCCAAAATTCATAGACGACATAATCATCAAAGAAATAATCAACACAGGCATAGAAAACACTTTTGAAAAAACTATTTATCCGTTCCTGCGCAAAGTAGAACTATTATGGCTAACCGACATTCTAAGCGGATTGCATTATGACTTTGCCTTTAATCAGATTTCACGTTTCTTGTGGCAAAACCTAAAATTTACACAGGTTACATACTACCTGACTCATTACATTGCTATAGTGCCGCCTATGAGCCATACAATGCCAATATTGATATATTTTTCGCACATACTGAACAAGAACAAGAATAAAATCACTTTCATCGGTCCGACAAATGACGTTACAGATCTCATTCTATCCAAAAAATTTGCAAATGACGTATTCCTGACTGTTTATAATCCGCTGAACAATCTATTCTATCAAAAGCTACTGGACTCGGGGCATAAAGTGATTATGATAGACCTTGCCGGTGAATATGATTCTACAAATTACCCAAACCTGAGAATTATCACAGCTGTGGGCGAGATGAAATAACAAGTACCCAGTATTTATTCAAACTAACTTAGCTAAAATTATTGCATTCCCTACCAAATGGCGAGAAACCACGGCATACAGCCCAGAGAGCTTATTTTTTTTATAGACTTTTTTTAATATTTTTGTTAAAAATTAAAATTTTTAATATGATCCTTGTTACAGGCGCAACAGGCTTAGTGGGTTCTTTGCTTACGCTGGAATTGTTACAAAAGGGATACGATGTAATTGCCACACATAGAGCAACATCCAACATCGAAAAGCTCAAAACAATTTTTTCATATTACGTTGACAGCGAACAAGCAATAAAATATTTCAATCAATTACAATGGCGGGAAGTTGATTTACTCAATGCCTATGATATTTATCAGGCTCTGGAAGGTATCGACACTGTATTTCACACAGCAGCAATTGTGTCATTCACAGCAAAAGACAAAAAAGAAATTCTTATAAACAACGTCGAAGGCACAAAAAACATTGTTAATGCTGCCCTGGAAAGAAATGTAAAAAAATTCATCCACGTCAGCTCTGTCGCTTCTCTGGGCGAAAATCCTGGGGGCATCATTACCGAAGATACACAAGCAATACCCGAACAGAAAATTTCCACATATTCCAAGAGCAAATATTATTCAGAATTAGAAGTATGGCGAGCCCAACAAGAAGGACTTAACACAATAATAGTCAATCCATCGATAATCCTCGGTCCTCTACCCGACTGGAAAAGAAAAGTAATAGGCAAAATGCTTTACATAATCTGGGAAGGCTTGCCTTTCTACATCAATGGACGCACAGGATTTGTCGATGTGCGAGATGTGGTCCGGGCAATGATTATGCTATCGGAAAAAGAGACTTTCGGACAGAGATTCATCATAAACGCCGAGAACCTGACAATCAAGCAAGTCCTTGACATGGTAGCAGACGCCATGGGACGGCCAAGACCAAAGTATCTTATTACCGAAAACTGGATAAAAACCGTATTCTGGCTGGATCAAGTCCGCAGCCGTCTTACATTTACCGACCCACTGCTTACCAAAGAATACATCAAATACATTAACATAGACCAACAATTCTCAAGCGAAAAATTACTCAAAACTCTGCCAGAATTTCATTACACTCCTATCAAAGAAACTATTAACTTTGCAGTCGAAAAATTCATCAACAGTTTGACAGAAAAAGAACAAAAAAAGACAAACTACTTAAATAAATTATTCCCATGATTATCGATCTAACACGCACATTCACAGAAGACATGACTGTCTATCCAGGCAGTCCTAAACCAGAACTGAAGCAGATAGCCAATATCGACAAAGACGGCTACAATGTCAAGCTAATCACCGTAACATCACACACAGGCACACACATGGACGCACCAAACCACATGGTGCCCAATACCACTACTCTTGACAAGCTACCTGTTGACCATTTCATTGGCAAAGCCTGTGTTGTCGTATGCCAGCATGGACAAAATATTGACATTGACCTGCTGAAAAAACATGCCCAGCTAATAGAAAAGGCAGATTTTGTACTTTTCTACTCGGGCTGGGAACATAAATGGGACACAGAAGACTATCTCAAAGATTTCCCTGTGCTTACTGAGCAAGCAGCCAAGTATCTAACAGAACAAAATCTCAAAGGTATAGGTCTTGACTTAATTTCAGTGGACCCTATCGATTCCCAAGACATGGCAATACACAAAATACTCCTCTCACACAACCTCGTCATAGTAGAAAACCTCACTAACTTGTCCATGTTGCCTATTGACCGAGTGTTCGACTTTATGAGTCTGCCGATTAAAATCCTCAATGCTGACGGTGCACCAGCTCGAGCAATAGCAATGATATAAAGCTTATTAATTTGCCAGTATTCATTAAAAAAGGCGAGGCAATCCTCGCCTTTTTTGGGTTTCGGTAGTCGAAAACGAGCCCGATACACAAGCTCTATGGAAATTAACAACTGCCCAATACAGAAATCCCCAAAATCACCAC
>JALWCU010000238.1 GCA_027015275.1 Bacteroidales bacterium
TATTTTTAATTCTTTTGCTGCTGTTTTTTTGTCTATGCCTAACATAGCTCTTGCGGCTCTTAGTCTTGCATTTGGGGTGATAGTCATAGAAAATCCTTTGTATCAACTCTAATGTCCTTTGTGTTATAATGGAGTTAAACAAAAACCAACACAAAGGACATCACAATGGATGCAAAAGTCATCAGTGCTTTAGCACAGGCAAAAAGAAATGAAAAGCATATAAATGCTATCCTTGTTTTTTTAGAGAAACTTCCCTCCCTGTTAAAATTGGATAAAAATCAATCTGATATTTATCTGCAAGCGGTTGAAGAGTTGAAAAAATCTCTTCGATAATCTTTGTCGTATCTTTTGGTGGGCATTTTGTGCTCACCGTTATATTTATATCTACTTGATAATCCGGGTTATACTCAAAATCTTTCATGTCAGCTCCTTTTTGTTCTTCATCATTTTATTAAGAAAAACTCGATAAAATGATGAAAATGCCGATATGTTTTAAAACGGTTATTGAAATTATATAGTATCTTTCCTATATTGTCAAGGAAATATCCTATATTTTAAAGGATTTTTTATGAATGAGGAAGATAAAAAACTCGTAGAGGAAGCTAAAAAAGTTCTAAAAGTAGGTAGTTTAAAGGATATTGCTCTTCATATAGGTTATAGCAAAACTTCTGTAAATGATTGGTACAAAAAAGGTCTTAGTGATAGAGCAAGATATAAAATCAAAGGATTAATAAGCCAAAATCCACCTTCCACCCATAAAACTATATCAGTTCCAAAGCTTAAATGCACAGCTTCCGCCGGTGGGGGTAATCATGTGGAGGGGATAGATAGTTTTGAAGAGGATGGGGTGCTTGTTATAGATAGGGATACTTTGAGGGTGAATTATAAAAATCTAAGGGCTATGAGGGTTGAAGGGCATAGTATGGTGCCAGTGCTTTTGCCGGATAGTTGGGTGATATTTGATGATACGGATCAATATGTGGGTGATGGGCTTTATGTGATAAATTTTAGAAATATTTTGATGGTGAAGATGCTACAGGTGGATAGCGAGGGTAGACTAAAGATAGTGTCTGCAAATAAGGAGTATGAGAGTTTTACCATAGATATGGATGATCAGAGTGTTTTTAAGATATTTGGGAAGGTTAGGAGATGTATAATTTAATATAAATATGAAAAGCCTTATAATTAATATTTATTGGTTTGTCTATGAAACATTTTATTTCATCTACCATGTATCAAGGATGCTTCTTCTTTCTATAAGAAGTGGTTTACCATATTATTTTAGCAGTTGGGAAAATTTTTTATTTTTTTTATTTTTTTTAATATTTTTTCATCCATTTTGGTTTCTTCCTTATTATTTTATATCTTTAGGATTTAACCCCGGTTTATTATTTATTTATTTTATATTCATAGGAACATTTTGTTTTTTTATTTTTTTTATGTTTTATCTAAATGTTCCAGATGAGTATAAATTTGATAATGAAAAAAATATTTCTTTTAAAAATAAGGGTAGAGATTTGGAAAATATTAATAATAAAAATGAGAGTTTGAATATTTTAAAAGTTGCAGAGATAGTTCATGATATTTCAATTTTTGCTATTTTGGGTCTTTGTGTAGTAGTATATTTTACAGAGAGTTGGATCCTCTTAATATTTATATTTGCCATTTTTGTCTTTGTTTTATTACTTGATGTAAAAGTAACAACAGCCTATAAAAAACAAAAGGAACAAGCTGAAAAAGAGGCACTTATCAAAGAGAAGCAAGACAGGATAGAAGAGCTTACTAAAAGGGTTATAGAATTAAAAAGATTGTTATTAACATGCAGAGAAGATGAAATATATATGAATGAAAATCCTGAAGTTTTAAGCTTTAGAGGTATAAGGAGGGATTATACAACAAACCCTGCTTTGTATCAAAATGTTCCGTCCAATTTTGATATACAAAATGTCGCCTTGGATACAATGATAAAATATCTTGAATATGATATAAAAACATTGGAAGAGAATATTAAAAAAAGGGATGAATTTTATGCGAAATATTTTATAGAGTGTAAACATGGGGTCAAATTTGCTTTTTTATATCCCGGCAAATGTAAAATGTGTTCAGATGAGTTTTTGCAGTGGCATATAGATATGGAGAATGCAAAAAAAGAGAGAGAAAGAGCATTAGAGGAGGAGAGAAAAAGAGTTGAGAGAGAGATACGAGAGAAAAAGAGAGCTGCTAAGATAGAGAAGTTTCAAAAAAAGCTTGATATATATGAAAGAAAACTTATAGAAAATCATAGGATGTCCAAAGAGGAGCTGGGGGCTGCTTATGAGAGGTATATCGGGTATCTTTATGAAAAAGATGGGTATAGGGTTGATTATAATGGTATAAAAAAAGGAAAAGAGGATAAAGGTGTGGATATAGAGGTGAGAAATAAAGATCATCTCGTGCTTGTGCAGTGTAAATATTATTCTGAAAAAGGTTCTATTCACATCAATACTTTTGATCAGCTTGTCGGAACACTTCATCGTATCAAAAGAAAAAATCCAAATTTGAAAGTCTCTGCCGTTTTATGCACCGCTTATAATAATTTGGATGGTGATGTAAAAGAAGAATTGGAATCTTGTTTTACCGATATAACTCATAGAGTTGAGCCTTTTGATAAGCATTACCCAAAAGTAAAGTGTAATATAGGGAAAAATGGTGAAAAGATATATCATATACCGGGTGTAGGGTCGTATGATCTTATAAAAATAGAGCCTAAGAAGGGTGAAAGGTATGTAAAAACTATAAAAGAGGCTGAGGCTCTTGGGTTTAGGATGCCTCATTATTTTAAGGATGAGGGTGAGCAGGGGTTTTGATGGGGTTATCTTGGATGGTGAGATAAAAAAGGGCGTATAATATCTATAAGTTTAGTGCTGTTTTTAAGAGAGAGGCTAAGAGCAGAAAAGATTAAAAGATTTTTTAGTAATTTTATGTTATGATTGCCTACAATTTTAAAGGGTTGGTATGTCAAATTTTATAAAACAGGTTGTGTTGGATATACATTATACATCATCATATCCATCTGCCGGGTTTATAGGTGAGCTGTATGAGTTGGGATATACTGATGTTGTTGAAACTCCATTTTACGGTATCCCCAAAGAGATAAGAACAAAAAATCCTGATTTTGTATTTCAGCCAATGTATGAGGTAACATCCATTGATACAAATTATAAAGTAAGTGTAGGAGATAATACTTTTGGTATTAATACAAACAGATATGAGAGTTGGTCGGATTTTATAAAACATGCAAAAGAGGTCTTTAGTGTTTTGTTCTCTAAAAAAAATTCTAATTTATCTATTGCTCGGATAGGTTTGAGATATTTGTATCTAATAGGTGATAAAAATATTTTTGATGATAAACATATCGTTCTTAAAATATCTGGTAAAGATAGAAATAAGTCAAATATGATAAATCTTAGGTTTGACAATGAAATTAGAGGGTATAAAGTAGTAGAAAACATTATATATCCTTTTAATGACAAGAGTGCTACAAATAAGGTCGGAACATTTATAGATATTATCACAGTAAAAGAAAATTTAGAGATAAGTGGAGAAGAGATCGATAAAGAGTTTTATAAAATAATAAATGATCTCCATAGACTCAACAAAGAACAATTTAGGGAAATATTGCCAAATGATTTACGAAGAGAGATTGGGATTTGATTCTTCAAATGCAGAAAACGAGGCTATTAAATACAAATTTAGTAATACAAAATGGTTTGCATATCTGCTAATGGCTGGGTTTGTTAGTGTCAACAATATGTCAATGTCTCAGGCAATGTTAACTGGGACTAATATAATTCCTCCCGATAAAAACTATAGTTATCTATACGGTATGGATAAAATAGATAAAAAAAACAAAGAGATAGAACAAATAAAAGAGGTAATAATCTCAAAGCTTGGAGTGGACATAGTAACCCATTGGCTACCAGAGACAGGAATGGATAGAGAGTGTCTATTTTTTCACTGCAATTTAGATCAAGAAACATTATACAATGTTGAAAAATATTCGAAGTTGGAATATGATATGTATATTGCTGCCAAAGAGATTATTGATAAAAGCAAATATTTTGATATGGTAGCTATGATATAGATGTCTCATCAAGAACTTGCCATATCTTTTCAAAAATCAGCTACTTGTATCAAATCAAAATGTGTAGGAGATTTATCTTACGAAGAGATATGTAGAGCGGTATATAATAGACTTTATTATGCCTTGTATCATAAATATTTGGTATATGACAATGAACTTTCTCTTTCAAAAGATAGGTCTAAACATAATGCAATATTGAATAAAATTAGAGATAACTATAGCCTAAAAACTTATCAATTGTATAAAAAAATGCAAAGTTTGAGAATATGGGCAGATTATAGTCTGAGTACTCATCCCCTACCGGGTGCAGAAAAAGCTATATTGAGTTTGGATATCTTAATCATGCAAATAAGTTCAACTATTCAAAAAGATGTTTTTGGGTAATTTTTGCTACTTCTTCGATCATTTTTCACCTGCATAGATGATACACCACTACTGACAAAATAATAGCTAAATAATAAATTTTTGTCAAAAAACCGTTCAGAAAATTGAACAAAGCTTGAAAAAGGGCTTTTTGCTTTTGTATGATATGAAAAAATATCATAAAAGGTAAAGAGTGGCACTTTCTAAAAAACAAAAAAGAAATCTATCACTTATAAAAAAAGCATTTGAAAAAATTGATAGCAATTACTCTACCAAATGGAAAGAGTGGGAGAGGATGTATAGCTCTGTTCACTCTAAGAAGTTTTTAGAGCTTGCAAAAGAGCAAGATAGAAATGCTTTGTTTATCCCCTTGACTTACTCTACTTTAAATATCGCAAATTCTATTTTTACTTCGGCATTTTTTTCTCAGGGAAATCCTATCGATATAGAAAAGGTTGGGGATGGTGATGAGGATAAGAAGAGTGCTTTGAGTGTAGTTTGTGAATACTTTTATAGAAAATCTAAGCCTTATATGGAACTTAGCAAAGCTTTTTTGAGTGCGAGTATATATGGACTGGGGGCTGTGAAGCTTTACTGGGATGAGGAGAAAGGGTATCCGGTAACTGAGCTTGTGCCTGTAACTGAGGTGGCATTTGATACTGATGCACTTAGCAAACAAGATACAAAATATGTGGGGTATAAGTTTAACCAGACTTTGAGTGATATAAAAGAGAGATTTAAGAGTGGATTTTATAAGGCAAGTAGAAGTGATAGGGATAATATACTAAGCGGATATAGTGATAATCCTTATAAAAGAAAGCTTGTAAGAGAGATATATACAAAAGTAAAAGATGGGTATGAGGTTTTTACATTTTGTGAAGATGTTTGCTTGAGGCAGACAAAGTTTAAGAGTTGTCCTATAAAGTATGGGTATCTTTTGGATAAGTTGCCATCAAGTGATACAAGTATAAGAGAGAATGAGATAGGAGCGATAGGGGATAGTTTAGCAAGGGTTATAAAACCTTTGAATGATGAGCTTAACTTAAAAAGAAATCAACGGATGGATCTGATAGAGAAACATATCAATCCTGAAGTTTATATACCTACCGCCTGTGGAGTAGATGAGGATGATATAACTAAGAGCGGTGGAGTTAAGGTGTGCGATACTACCAACGGTATCTTTTATGCCCCGGTAACCGGGGCAAGTGAATTTAGCAATGATGTGATGATGCTAAAGAGTGATATAGAGGATGCAAGTTCAATAAACGGTATCATGAGAGGTAGCACAAATGCGAGTGATAGGAGAAGTTCTACTGCTTTAGCTACTATAAATGCAAACTCTTCACCCAGACTTGAGGCTATGATAAAGCTTATACATGAGACTTTATTTGAGGAGTGGGCAAGAGACTTTGTAAGACTTTGCTATATCAATGCAAGTGATGAGCTTGTAATGAGTTTAACTGAAAGTGAGATAAACCCTTTAGGAGAGAAAGGGTTTAGGAGTGAGCTTGAGATAGATATAAAAGTTAACTTTGGAGCATACATCAATAAACAATCAAAAATCAATGATCTTATAAGTATCGTTCAAATGGTAGGAAACAATCCAAATCCAGCTCCTCAAATAATGGGGCTTTTAGAGGAGATAATAAAACTTACTTTGGGAGAAAATGTAGATGCAAAAAGAGTACTTGGAGTTTCTAACGGGGGAGCAGATGGAGCTGTTTCGCAAGAAGATATACAACAAAATGAACAGACTCAACTCCCAGCTGATGAACTCAGCGATGGAGGAGGAGAGAGAGATAGTGGCAAAGATGAAATGCTTAAACAGTATGATAAGCTTTATAGACTCGCAAATAATCAAATCTAAAAAGGAGATAAAAAGAGATGAAGGTTGAATACAAGGGAGTTGTCAAAAAGATATACTCAAGCGGTATCGTTGAGAGTGATATGGGCTTTAAGTTTCCATTTACAAGAGCAAATATCGGTGATGTGATGATAGATGTGGATGGAAATAGAAGGATAGTGTCAAAAGCTGAATATGCAAAAGAGTATCGCTCTAAAGTAAAGACAAATAAACCTAAAAAAGAGGAGAAGGAGGTAAGTAATGGCTGATGAGATAAATTCTACTCCAGCTGATGACTTGGGAGATGTAGAGGTCGGTTTGGATGAGCTACAAGGCGGCGAATCTGCCGTGCAAGGCAAAGATGAGCAAACACCGTCTATAAATCCTCCAGCTGCAAGCTCTCCTGCTCCAACTCCGCAACAAACAAAAGAGGATGATGGGGTGGTACCTGTTCCAAAGGAGGAGTGGGAGAGAGTAAAACAGGCGACTGAGGAGTTTGAGAGGCAAAAGCTTTTTGAAACTACTGTAAATTCTATAAAAAAGGATATACCTGAGTTTGATGTAAACAAAGTGGTAAAAAAACTTCAAGAGATAAATGCAAAAGATCCTGCAAAGGCTGAAATGTATAACTCTGAGGTTGGGTTTAGACTGCTTTGGAAGGAGATGAGTGAAAATGTGGCAAAAAATGATCCGGTAAATGGAGGAAATGCAAAGGGCGGCGGCGGAAGCTTTGATGAAGTTTTTGAGAGTGCTATGCAAGGGAAACAAGGAGCACTTAAAAAAGCTTTGGAGATGGCACTATGAAAAAGCTTGGAGCTTAGAGCAAAGAGCTTAGAGCTAAATAAAAAAAATGGAAGGAATGAAATATGGCAGATAATTACTTAAGTTCATATGAAGCGATAGAAAATCAACAATCGTTTTATAATGTGATAAAAAATACAGGTTGGGGGGATAGTCCTTTTTTTAGTTCTATCTCTTCTATTAGTTTTAAGAATAAGGACCCTAAAGAGGGGCATACTTGGTTTTATAGAGAGAGACCTCAAGGTGATGCAAATAATGCTTTTGCTGAAGGTAGTGCAAGAGCTGATGTGAAAAGCTATACTGCTACTAAGTTGCAAAATGAGCTTCAAATCCTTAAGGCAAGTTATGGTGTAACAGGTTCTCAAAAGGATGTTATGAGTGTTGAGGGTAAAGCTAACTACTTAGCTGAACAGGCTGAAATGGCAGCAATTGATCTAAGACTATCGATAGAGAGAGCATTACTTACAAATGGTGCACCGGTAGCAGCTTCTTCTACTGCTGATGTAAGAAAACTCGGCGGACTTAGTCACTATCTTATAGTAGATATTAGTGCAAAAGATGCAAACAACAATCCTACACCACTTGATTGGAGTGCACATGTAAAAGAGTCTTTAAAGGCTATGTGGCTTAAAGGGTGTAAAGCTAACTACATAATGACAAGTGCGGCTCAAAAAGATGCTCTTGATAAGATACTTGATACTAAAAAACAGTATAGCAGAGCTGATACAAGCTATGTGGATAATTTTACAGTTATAGCTGATACCGGCTATGCAAAAAATGTAAAAATCATTGTCAACCCTTTTGTAGCAGATGATGAAATGTGGTTTTATGATAGTAGGCTGATAAAATCTGTACTACATAGAAGCATTAAGGGGCAGGATATAACTGATAAGACTTATGATAAAGAGACTTATCAACACTTGATGGAGCTTACATTGCAGATAGATGATCCTTATGCTGTGGTTAGAGTTAAAGACTTGGCTGTATAGAAAAGTTTATCCTCCTTGAAAGTTTTCGATCTCCCCTTTATGGGGAGGTCAGGTGATGGTAATAGTGCTATTACTATCACCTGACCCCTAAAAAGGAGTAAGGTGTGTTGCTTAGTGATGTTAAAAAAAGTTTTGAGATGAAGTTAAAAAGTTCTGGAGGGTATAAAATGCCAGAAGATGATGAACTTAGTGAAATCGTTTATGAGGCTATGGTTTATGTGGCTAGTGTTTGTTTGCCTAGGGAGCTTTTGAGAGATGAGAGCAATAGTGAAGATAGTGTTCTTCGTTTTATAAGTGGAGGAGATTTTGTAACTCAGCCGGTTAAACCTGACTTTACTTCAAATGAGGATCATCTTTTGATAGATGAGGATTTGACTTTTGCGGTGATAAATAAAGCTGTAGCTCTTTATAGTCGCGATATGAATGATATAGCAAGGTTTGAGAATGAGGCTAAAAGAGTGATCAATAGATATAAAGCAAATTATAATAAATTGGCGGCGGCAAATGGATAAAAAAGAGTTGAAAGAGTTGGAGAAAAAAGTAAAAATCATTACCGACCTTAATGTGAGTCAATTTTTGAAAAATATAAAAGAGAAAGCTTTAAGCTGGAAGGATAAATTAAATGGCAACTAATCTAAGAGCACTTAAAATAGCTGCTGAAAAAGTTGAGTTAATTCAGGATACACTTAATGCTCTTGATGAAGCTACTACTTTGATAGCGGCTTTTACACAAACTAAAGAGAATGAGCAACTTTTATCGCAGTTGCTTTCAAATATTGACGAAGTAAGAACTATAGTAAATTCAGTTGATCTTATGAAGACTACAACTGAAGATATTGGCAAGGGAACTTATCTTGGTAACAGAAAGATAGATATAGATATAGCCTTAAATAAAATCGGCATAGCTGATAGTATAAATTTTGATGATGCAATAAGTATATGGAACAATACTACAAATACGGTATATTATGATAAGGCAACTGTTACTTTTGTTGACGGTGTGATCGTAGATGTACTTTTTGTTAATGACGATGGGCAACCTATACAAGTTAGTACTCATGGCGCAATAATAGACCAGCTTATGAAAAATACTACTTTTACCAATAAGCTTGAAAATACTTCTATAACCGAAGAGGTTGGTGGAAAAATCGGAAGTATCATACGAATAGCTGATGTTACCGGGAGTAGCTCAAATGTAGAGAGAATAAAACTTAATGCCGTGGTCGGTGCATATGCAGAGGCTACACCAATATATTTTTGGGCAAAAACAACATCAGCACTTCAAACTTTAGCAAACAGAGTCGGTGATATTATTAAGCTTGGTAATGATATAGACAGTATCATAGCACTATCTACAAAGTCAGACGAGATACAGTATATTTACGACAATAAAGGTCAATTAATAGATAGTGCAGACAGTATTTATGTTGAGATGAGCAAGCTTGTTACACTTTATAATAATATTACAGGTTTGATAGATATTTATACTCATATCACTAACATAAATAGTGTAGCTGGAGATTTAACAAACATAGATAGTGTTGCTACAAATGTAACCCCAAATTTAACCACTATACTTGATACACCAAATCAAGCACAAATAGCAATAGATAAAGCAAGTGAGGCTTCTGCAAGTGCCACAAGTGCTTCTAATAGTGCAACTGTTGCTACACAGCAAGCTGATATTGCCACACAAAAGAACCAAGAAATAAAAGCAATCAGCGTTGCAAATACTATTACAGGTGCAGCAGGTACTCAAGCTAATGTTATATATGATAATCAAAACAATGCTTTTACATTTATTGTACCTCAAGGTGTAAAAGGTGATAAAGGTGATAATTTCAATGTAAATGCTGTCGGACATACTGCTGATAGAGCATTGTATGATGATAAATTGCAAGGATTTAGTTTTCTTGATTTAGATACTTCTACTATATATTTCAAACTTAGTGATACAAGCGGTGACTGGAGTGCAGGTGCACCATTTGGAAAAGGTGATAAGGGTGATAAAGGTGATACAGGTGTTGGTATAGCAAATATATCATTTACATCAACTACTGATGCAAGTGGTAATCCAGCACAAAGTGGAGCTACTGATACATATACTATAACATACACAGACAGCACAACAAGTACATTTAATGTTTATAACGGGTTAGATAGTGCAGTTCTTAGTGTTGCAGGGAGAACAGGAGATGTAGTTCTTACAAGTGCAGATGTAGGCTTAGGTAATGTAGATAATACAGCTGATGTTGATAAGCCCATAGGCACAGCTACACAAAGTGCGTTGGACTTGAAAGCAGACATAAATCAAGATATAAATACAACAACAAAATATACTGATGCTGCATCTGCTTTAAATTATAAGATTTATGTAGACAATGGCGAAATTGTAATGGAGGAATTATAGTATGGCAACAGGCGATAAAACAATAATAGCAAATAAAAGTTATGTTGATAGTAATCTTGCAAATAAACAAGATATTTTAGTGAGTGGTACAAATATAAAAACAATCGGAGGTATTTCTATACTTGGAAGTGGAGATATATCTGTAGCCGCTGGTTTTAAATCCATACAAGTATTTACATCAT
>JALWCU010000239.1 GCA_027015275.1 Bacteroidales bacterium
GCAAAGAAATAAGGAAATGATAGTAAAAACTTATGGGATGGAGGCGTATAAATCATTGAGAAAAATAGGTGTATGGTATCCAAATATCTCAAAATATCATAAAAAGTTATTTAATGGCAACTATGAATATTATCCTACAAATAAACGCTATTACACGGTGGATATTGATTATCGAGTAAATTGCAAACTTCCAAAAATGGAAAAATACAATCTCGACTCTTTTCCAGTATGGAGAGATGAATATGACTACTTTGTACCAAAGGGGAAATTTAGACTTATAACAGGAAGATACATATACTTTACACAAAGTGCCACAGCAAACAATGAAATGCTAAGAGATATACTCTCCACCAATCATCTTTGGATAAACAATAAAGTCGCAAAAAAATTAAATATAAAGCTAGGTGATTTGGTCGAGGTCAAAAGTTCTATATCAAAAATCAATATAAAAGCATACCCTACAAATAAAATCGCACCTGATAATCTATTTTTCGCTCATGGCTTCGGTGAAAGTTCAAAAGAGCTGACCAATGCCTATGGAAATGGTGCAAATGATAATAAAATCATAGAGGACAAGATGGAGATGGTTTATGGTGATGCTATTATGAATGAAACAAATGTTGAGATAAGGAAGATATGATGCAGTATGCCATGGCTTTTGATTATGAATTATGTATAGACTGTAAAGCATGTGTAGTAGCCTGTAAAGAGGAGAATGGCATAGAGCTTGGAGCTGACAAACATAGACTCTGGATACACTCTGAGGATTTAGAAGGGGACTACTTTTCACTAAAAAGAGATAGAACTACATTTAAGCCAACTCATCAATGCCAAGAGTGTACAAATCCATTTTGCCTACCCGTTTGCCCTGTCAATGCTATTAGTCACGATGTAAATAGCATAGTCCAAACTAATGCATCTGCTTGCATATTGTGCATGAAGTGCATAGATGTATGTCCTTATGAGGCTAGATATATAGATACTAAAAGAAAATTTGCAGATAAATGTATCTTTTGTTCTGACACCCGACTAGCTCGCGGTGAA
>JALWCU010000240.1 GCA_027015275.1 Bacteroidales bacterium
TTGACATTCTTTGTAAAAAAATTTTTAATTAAGCTTTGTCCCTTTATCTGACTGACGCAATTTGGGCGAAATTGTTAATGTGATGAAAACATAATTTTCTTTGACGAAGTGTTTAAAAATTTTATAAATTTAAGAGAGGTATCGATAGTGCATTCTAAATTGGGCATTTACCTGTAGTGTCAAAATAATAAATAAAGGCGTGTTAGTATAAAAAAACGCCCTGACAGAGCCAGAGCGTTTTTAGCATGGTATCTGGGAAGTGTTATCAGGGCTTGAGATTAGCGTTTATATATTCGCGGTTGAGTTTTGCGATGTAGCTGATGGAGATTCCTTTTGGACATTCTACTTCGCAAGCGCCTGTGTTGGAGCAAGTACCAAAGCCCAGCTCGTCCATTTTGGCAATCATTGCTTTAGCACGTTTTTCAGCTTCAACTTGTCCTTGTGGTAAAAGTGCCAGGTGAGAGACCTTAGCAGCTACGAAGAGCATAGCAGAGTGATTTTTACATGTAGCCACGCAAGCACCACAGCCTATGCAGTTTGCAGCATCGAAAGCACGTTCTGCAACATCCTTGGGAATAGGTATTGTGTTGGCATCTGGTGCTCCGCCAGTATTTACAGAAATATATCCCCCTGCCTCGATGATTTTATCCAATGCAGAGCGATCTACCATCAAGTCTTTGATTACAGGAAAAGCTTTTGCACGCCATGGTTCGACAGTGATAGTCTCTCCGTCGTGGAACAGGCGCATGTGAAGCTGACACGTAGTAATACCAGTGTCTGGTCCATGAGCTCGTCCATTAATATACATAGAGCATGCGCCGCATATACCTTCACGACAATCATGGTCAAAAGCAACAGGGTCCTTGCCCTCGTTAATAAGCTTTTCGTTCAGCAGGTCCATCATCTCCAGGAAAGAAGCTGCTGTGGGGACATCATTCATTTCATAAGTCTCAAAATGTCCCTTGTCGGATGGACCGTTTTGTCTCCAGACTCGGAGCTTTATGTTGATTGTTTTTTTATTTGCCATAGCAAAATAATTTTTAGTTTAAGATTGATTACTTAGCTACTTTGTAGTTA
The DNA here is from genome assembly GCA_027015275.1 of Bacteroidales bacterium. Classification (GTDB taxonomy): domain Bacteria; phylum Bacteroidota; class Bacteroidia; order Bacteroidales; family S143-33; genus S143-33. The sequence goes on from JALWCU010000240.1 coordinate 1,078, forward strand.
CGTACTTTAACGTGTGTTTCCTCAAAAACAATAGGCTCTTTGTTGAGTTCCCATGAGTGATTTTTGTTATCGCCAGTGTATTCCCAGGCAGCTACATACATGAACTCATCGTCGCGTCTGAGAGCTTCACCTTCTTCTGTTTGATATTCTTCGCGGAAGTGTCCACCGCATGATTCTTCACGGTGTAAAGCGTCTATTGCCATGATTTCTGCGAGTTCAAAGAAATCAGCTACACGATTTGCTTTTTCCAGCTCAGCATTAATGCCATCAGCGCTGCCGGGTATGCGTACATTTTTCCAGAACTCATCACGCAAAGCACGAATTTCGTCGATAGCTTCTTGCAAGTCTTTTCTATTACGGATAATGCCCACCTTGTTCCACATTATTTTACCGAGTTCTCTGTGGAAATGATCAACCGAGTATTTTCCATTAATGCTCATAAGCTCTTTGATGTGATCACGAACGTTTTGTTCGGCTTTCTCAAACTCAGGATGGTCGGTTGGGATAGGTGGTACAGTTATTTGATCTGCCAGATAATTCTGTATTGTATAAGGAAGAATAAAGTAACCGTCAGCAAGAGCTTGCATCAGAGCAGAAGCGCCCAGACGGTTTGCTCCGTGGTCTGAGAAGTTTGCTTCGCCAATTACAAATAGACCAGGTATTGTGGACATGAGCTCGTAGTCAACCCACAGACCTCCCATTGTGTAGTGAACAGCGGGATAAATTTTCATAGGTGTCTTGTAAGGGTCGTCTCCTGTTATTTTTTCGTACATCTGGAATAGGTTACCATAACGCTCCTCGATAACATCTTTGCCAAGTCGCTGGATAGCATATTTAAAGTCAAGGAACACACCTTCTTTGGTAGGATTGTCTTCTATACCATATCCAGCATCACACATTTTCTTGGCAGCACGGGAAGCAACATCTCGTGGAACTAAGTTACCATAAGCAGGGTAGATTCTTTCGAGGTAGAAATCACGGTCTTCGTCAGGAATATCCTCTGGCGTTTTTTCTCCCTTGCGTATAGCCTCGGCATCTTCAAGTTTTTTTGGCACCCATATACGACCGTCATTACGTAAACTCTCGGACATGAGAGTCAGTTTTGATTGGTAATGACCGTGTTGTGGAATACATGTAGGGTGGATCTGAACAAATGCTGGATTAGCAAAAGCAGCGCCACGTTTGTGAGCCTTCCATGCAGCACCCACGTTAGAGCCCATGGCATTTGTAGAAAGATAGTAAACATTTCCGTACCCACCTGTAGCTAGAACAACTGCATGACCGAAATGACGCTGGATTTCTCCTGTTATCAGATTGCGAGTAACAATACCACGGGCACGACCATCAATAACGACCAGGTCCATCATCTCTGTACGTGGGAAAAGCTTTATTTTACCCAAATGAACTTGGCGCATAAGTGCCTGATAAGCTCCAAGTAGAAGTTGCTGACCTGTCTGACCCTTGGCATAGAAAGTACGTGAAACAAGCACACCACCGAAAGAGCGGTTTGCCAGAAGTCCACCATATTCACGAGCAAATGGAACTCCCTGTGCTACAGCCTGATCAATGATGTTTAAGCTTACTTCTGCCAGACGATAAACATTAGCTTCACGTGAGCGGTAGTCGCCACCTTTGATTGTATCGTAATAAAGACGCCAAATACTGTCGCCATCGTTTTGATAGTTTTTAGCCGCATTGATACCGCCTTGAGCTGCAACAGAGTGTGCACGACGTGGGCTGTCTTGATAGCAAAATGCCTTGACATTAAAACCCATTTCTGCCAGAGAAGCAGCAGCAGAAGCACCTGCAAGACCTGTACCTACGACAATAATATCGAGTTTGCGCTTGTTTGCAGGACTCACTAAGGCCTGGCTTTCTTTATAGTTTGTCCATTTTTCTGCCAGCTTGCCCTGTGGAATTTTTGATTCGAGTTTTATCATAATTGAAAGGTTTTTTGTTTAAGATTTAATGTGCAAAAAAGTAAAAATACCACGGAATAAGACCGAAAATCATTGCTATTACTACGGCATAGATGTCGCCTATAACATTCCAGATTTTTCTCCATCTGTCGTTGCTCCATCCCAAGGTCTGGAAAGAGGACCATACAGCATGATGAAGATGATAGCCAAGTGCTATTGCTCCAATCAGGTAAAGAATGTCAATCCATACATGAGCTTTGAAGAAGCTGGTAACCACTGCAAATGTATCATTCATCTTTTGCCCATCAACAGTAGTTGTAGGCATTGTCCCGAATTTAATTTTCCAGAAAAATTCGGATAAGTGAATTACCAGGAATGTAAGTATAATTAATCCCAGCCATATCATATTACGTGAAGACCATGTACTCTGATGGCGACGAACAGCCATTTTATATCTGACAGGTCCCACTTTACCCAGATTATAAAATTCAATAATCAGGGCATAAAGGATATGGAAGATAAAGCCAAGAGCCAGAATAGGCTCCATTACCTTTACGAATACATTAGTACCCATAAAATTTGCACCGATGTTGTAAGCATCAGATCCGACTAACAGGAGACTGTTTGCTGTAGCGTGTACTGCCAAAAATAAAATCAGAAACAGCCCCGAGAGACTCATGATAAATTTTTTCCCGATGGAACTGCTAAAAAATCCTGCCATTTCAAAAGGTTTTTATTTTGTTAAATTTTGCACTAATTTCTTTAAGTATTTTTAATTAGCAAAATATTCAGTTATTTTTTTAAACTCATTTTACTCTGCCTAAAAAATATGTTTTATTGACAGGCCAAATCTTAGTAAAAATTTTTTTATACAACGGCGTAAGGAATTACTCAATGCCATACCCCAAAATTCCGTTGCCTTTGTTGTTAGTGCAGATGAGATGCCACGTAATGGTGATCAATCTTTCCCATATCGTCAAAACTCTGATTTGTTTTATTTAACTGGCATAGAACAGGAACAAACAATCTTAGCTTTCTGTCCAGCACATCCACTGCATAAATACCATGAGGTTTTATTTATACGGCGTTCTAATCCACAAATAGAAACCTGGATAGGGCATAAACTTACAAAGCAAGAAGCTAAAGATATTTCTGGTGTTGAGACTATTTTCTGGTTCGACGAGTTCGAAGACCAACTTTCAGAGCTGATGTATTATACTGATAGTGTTTATATTTCTGTTAATGAGAACATGAAGTACAAGCGATTTTACAATGATGCAGAGCTCAGGTTTATCGATAGATTAAAGTTTCTTTATCCACTCCACACATACAAAAGATTAAATCCTTTTATAGCACAGATGAGACTGGTAAAAACCGACGAGGAATTAGCTGTGATTAGATATGCTATTGGATTGACTAATAAGGCTTTTCAGAGAGTGTTAAAATTTATGAGACCCGGCATCTACGAGTATCAGATAGAGGCAGAGATAATGCATGAGTTTATCAGCCATGGTGTGCGGAATGTAGCATATTCATCTATAATTGCTAGTGGGAATAATGCCAATGTACTCCATTATATAAAAAATAATGATCGTTGTCAGGACGGCGATCTTGTTTTAATGGACTTTGGCGCTGAATATTTTAATTATGCAGCAGATATGACCAGAACTATTCCGGTAAATGGCCATTTTACCAAGAGGCAGCGTCAGGTATATCAAGCAGTTTATGAATTGCAGAGAACAATGATAGAGCAAATAATTAAGCCAGGACTGACTATTAATGAATTGAATGCAAAGGCTCGCAGTTTAATGGCTGATTATCTGGTTGGCCTGGGACTGATAAAGGAGTCTGAGAAAAATGATACTAATAAGATTTCGCAGTATTATCCTCATGGGCTCTCACATTTCATGGGATTGGATGTTCATGACATCGGTACTCGAGATGAACCGTTGCGTCCTGGAATGATAATAACAGTTGAGCCTGGGATTTATATCAGAGAAGAGGGAATGGGCATACGTTTAGAGAATGATGTATTGATAACCGAGGATGGAGCGGAAGATTTAATGAAGGATATACCACTTGAAATAAACGAAGTAGCGAATTTAATGCAATCATAATAAAATCCCACTAAAAATGATTAAATCAATAGTTTACAAAAGTTCTACCATAAGATTTGATGACCGGGGTCAAGGTAATCCGATAGTGCTGTTGCATGGATTTATGGAGAGCCTTGATGTGTGGGATGAATTGGCAGATAAATTATCCGATGAATTTAGGATAATAGCAATTGATTTGCCTGGGCACGGGAAATCAGGAGTTATAGAGCAGACGCATAGTATGGAACTTATGGCAGATGTAGTAAAAGAAATAATTGATTATTTAAAGCTTGAAAAAGTTTTATTGGTCGGTCATTCCATGGGTGGATATGTGGCTTTGGAATTTTTGAAAGATTACCCACAAAATTTAGCAGGACTGGTTCTGCTGCATTCTACTCCTATGGCAGATAGTGAAGAGCGCAAGCGTCAGAGGAACGAGATGATTATGGATATTAAGAGCGGAAAGAAGGTTAAATTGGCTAAGGAACATGTACAGAAGACCTTTGCGAAAGACAATCTGGATAGATTTGTGCAGAAGATAGGTTTTTTCAAGATAATTGCTATAAACACAAGCAATGATGGAATTATTGCTGCTATAGAGGGCATGAAGTTGCGACCAGATTACAGGGAAGTGCTAAAAAATACTAATGTACCATTTCTGTATATCTTGGGCAAGAAGGACAATTTTATACCAGTGGAAACTCTGGAAAACATAGAGTTACCAAAGGGAAGCGAAGTCTTGATAATGGACAATAGTGGGCATCAAGGATATGTAGAAGAGCAAGAAAAGGTGGAGGAAAGGCTACGCGATTTCGCAAAAAAATGTTTTAAATAATTTGGGTTTAAAAAAAAAATATTAATTTCGTTGTAGATATTTTAAATACACTTTGTGTGTATAGATGGAGGGATGGCCGAGAGGTCGAAGGCGCACGCCTGGAGAGCGTGTGTACCCCCACCGGGGTACCGCGGGTTCGAATCCCGCTTCCTCCGCCAACTTTTAAAAACTTAATTCTTAAACATAAAATAAAAAACAATGAAAAGATTACTGGCAGTTATTACAATTTTAAGCGTTCTCTTTTTGGGTGTTAATATGACTTATGCACAGGAGAAGACACAAAGCGACACAGCTAAGGCTGACACAGCTAAGGTTGACACAGCTGCACAGCAAGTTACTGTTCACAACAAGGAAGATGTTAAGGAAGAACAAGCAGCTAAGACAGAAGTTGGTATTCACCAACAGTTGAGGACTAAGTTCATCGAAGGTGGTCCTGGTTTCATGGGCGTTATTTTGTTGACTTTTATTCTTGGTCTTGCTATTGCATTGGAACGTATTCTTTATTTGATCTTTGCTTCTATCAACACAAAGAAGTTCATGGAAAATATTGAAAAGGCACTTGACGAGGGTGGTATTGAATCGGCAAAAGAGCTAGCAAGGAATACACGAGGGCCTGTGGCTAGTATTTATTATCAGGGCTTGAGTCGTTATGACAAGGGTATTGATGTAGTTGAGAAATCAGTAATGACTTATGGTAGTGTTCAGACTGGATTGCTCGAGAGAGGTTTGACATGGATTGCTCTTTTCATTGCAGTAGCACCTATGTTAGGATTCTTGGGAACTGTTATAGGTATGATTGAAGCATTCGATGCTATTGAGAAAGCAGGCGATATTTCTGCGGGTCTTGTTGCACATGGTATTAAGGTTGCTTTGATTACAACTGTAGGTGGTTTGATTGTTGCTATCACTTTACAGTTTTTCTACAACTATATTTCAGCTAAGATTGATTCAATAGTAACAGATATGGAAGATGCATCTGTTGCACTTATTGATATGCTTGTTAAATATAATGAAAAACATTAAAATCACTTAGCAATGCGTCACGATAAACTAAAGTTATTTATAGATATTTTTCTGGGTATAATTCTTTTTATATCTGTCGCTTTAGCAGTTTATTTCTACGTTGATATAAAGGAGATAAATGTTACTGCGGCGCCTTTGAATCTGTTTTTGTACTGGTCATATCTGCTATTGGGGTTGGCAGTCTTGGTTGCTTTAATTATAGGGCCACTGATGGGACTGATACAAAATCCCAAGAGTGCAGTCAAGGGAGTGGTTGCTGTAGTGGCATTATTTGTTATTATAGCAATAGGTTACTCATTCTCTTCTACGGCACCAGTAGAGCTTAACATAGAAGTAAAGAATATGAATTTTGCTCTACGTTTGGCAGATACGTCTTTGTATTCAATGTATATTTTAGGTGCGCTGGGTATTTTAGCAATCATTGTTGCAGAACTGAAAGAATTATTACACTAAAAAATGGTAGCTCCGCCGGAATTAGCTGGTGGAGCTAACTTCACTCTTAAAAAATATATGCTATGGCACGTAGACATCACGGCATACCAGAAATAAATGCAGCCTCTATGGCTGATATCGCATTTATGCTTTTAATATTCTTCCTTGTAACCACAACGATGAGTGTGGACAAAGGTATTACTCGTAAACTGCCGCCTCCAGTACCACCAAATGCACAGACCCCTAAGGTCAAAGAGAGGAATGTGTTAAGTGTATTGGTTAATAAGGACAACCAGGTGGCAATTCAAGGTGAGTTGACTGATTTAAACACTTTGACAGAACGCGTTAAGGAATTTATTCAGAACCCTAATGATGATCCTAATCTTTCAGAGCATGAGTTTATTTCAGATTTGTTGGATAGAGAGATGAAGAAACCTAAGCCTGACCAGAATAAGATTAAGATATATAAGGAAATACTTGATCAAATGGGCAATATGCCTAAGTCCAAGGGTGTAGTTTCTTTGCAGACAGATCGTGCTACTAAGTATGAAATGTATATTCATGTACAGGATGCTATTGTAAAGGCCTTTAATGAGCTCAGAGATCAGTTGGCTAGACAGGTATATGGGAAACCATTTAAGGATCTGAAAGAGGATCAGCAGAAACTTATCAGGGAGATATATCCTATTTCTCTGTCAGAGGCAGAGCCTCGTCGTGTTACCACTAAATAAAACAAAATTTTATAGAAATGGCTGTTATTGGACAAAAGAAAGAAAGGACAACTCCTGCAATATCTACAGCATCATTGCCTGATGTTATTTTCATCCTCTTGTTTTTCTTTATGGTTTCTACAACTATCAAAGAGGTTGATTATAAGGTAATTATTCATTTACCTGACGCCACGCAAATAAAAAAGTTGGAGAATAAGTCATTGGTTAGTTACATATACATTGGTAAGCCACAGAAAGCTTTGCAGGCTAAATATGGTACAAAACCTGTTATACAGCTCAATGATCAGATAGCAACTTTGGATCAGATACCGCAGTATGTTGAGGCAGAGCGTGCAAAACGAAGGCAGGAAGATGTACCCAAAATGACATTTTCTCTGAAGGTAGATAAAGAGACAAATATGGGGATTGTTACTGACGTTAAGCAACAACTTCGTAAGGTTCAGGCATTGAAGATTAATTATTCGGCGCGAAAACCTTATAAGAAGTAATTGTTTATAGAATAGAAAATATACTAATAAAAGATGGCAGAGCTCCGTGGGGGGGGTTCTGCCATTTCTTGTGTCTTTTTTAATAAAATATGAGAAAAATCATAGTGGCATTTTCTTAAAATTATTGTAATTTCACAACTGAGAAACTAAAAAATAAATTACAAATTATTAAAATACAGTAATATGGCAGAAAGAGAAAAAAAATGGATAACATGTGATGGTAACTATGCAGCTGCTCACATAGCATATATGTTTAGTGAGGTTGCAGCCATCTATCCTATTACCCCATCTTCTCCTATGGCTGAGCATATAGATGAATGGGCAGCCAAAGGGCGTAAGAATTTATTCGGAGACGAAGTGAGAGTAGCTGAAATGCAATCAGAAGCAGGAGCATCGGGTGCAGTCCATGGATCACTTCAAGGTGGTGCTTTGACAGCAACATTCACTGCCTCCCAGGGATTGCTTTTGATGATTCCGAACATGAACAAGATAGCTGGTGAGCTTCTTCCTGGAGTATTTCATGTAAGTGCGCGTACTGTTGCTACACATGCTTTGTCTATTTTTGGTGATCACAGTGACGTATATTCCGTTCGTCAGACAGGTTTTGCTATGTTAGCATCGGGTAGTATTCAGCAAATCATGGATCTAGCAGGTGTGGCTCATTTGTCTGCTATTAAGAGTCGTGTGCCATTCCTTCATTTCTTTGATGGATTCCGTACATCGCATGAGATTCAGAAAGTAGAAATGCTTACAGAGGATGATCTGCGGCCATTGGTTGACTGGGAAGCTATTGATAGATTTCGTAAGAATGCTCTTAATCCAGAACATCCGGTTACCCGTGGTACAGCTCAGAACCCAGATATTTTCTTCCAGGCACGTGAATCAGTTAACCGTTATTATGATGCTGTGCCTGATATCGTTGAGCAGTACATGCAGGAGATAACAAAGATAACAGGACGTGAATATCATCCATTTACTTATTACGGAGCTGATGATGCTAAGTATGTGGTAGTCGCAATGGGCTCAGTTACAGAGACTATTAAAGAAGTTGTAGATCACCTTAACGCTGAGGGAGAAAAGGTCGGTATGATTACAGTGCATCTGTTCCGTCCATTCTCCAAGAAATATTTCTTCAAGGTATTGCCTAAGTCTGTTGAAGCAATTGCAGTACTGGATCGTAGCAAGGAACCAGGAGCTCCGGGTGAGCCACTGTATCTGGATGTTGTAGAAGCATTCTATGGAAGCGACATGAAGCCCGTCGTTGTTGGTGGACGTTATGGCCTTTCTTCCAAGGATACAACACCTGCTCATATCTTGGCTGTTTACAAGAATCTTATGCAGAAAGAACCGAAGAATCATTTTACTATCAGTATTATTGATGATGTAACGTTCACATCCCTGCCTCTTTACCCAGAAATTGACCTGGCACCAGAAGGAACATTCCAGGCTAAGTTTTATGGAATTGGTGGTGATGGTACTGTTGGAGCAAATAAGAACTCTATCAAAATAATCGGTGATAATACAGACAAATATGCACAAGCATACTTTGTTTATGACTCCAAAAAATCAGGCGGTGTGACAATCTCACATCTACGTTTTGGAGATAAACCAATTCACTCTACATATCTAGTAACAACCCCAGATTTTGTGGCTTGTCACGTACCAGCTTATCTGGAGAAATTTGACCTGCTCAAAGGTCTGAAGAAGGGTGGTACATTCCTGCTCAATACTGTCTGGAGCGAGGAAGAAACACTTGAGCATTTGCCGAACCATATTAAAAAATATTTGGCAGAGAATGATATTAATTTCTACATCATTAACGCTAATAAGATAGCTAAGGAAGTTGGACTGGGCAACAGAACAAGTACAGCCCTTCAGGCAGCATTCTTCAAGGTAGCAAATGTGATACCTTATGAGCTGGCACTTAAGACCATGAAAGGCGCTGTTATTAGTAAGTTCTCTCGTAAAGGTGAGGATATTGTTAATTCTAATATTGCAGCAATTGAACGTGGTGGAAATGAAGTCATTAAGATTGATGTTCCCAAAGAATGGAAAGATTTGCCTGAT
>JALWCU010000241.1 GCA_027015275.1 Bacteroidales bacterium
ATTGATAATATTTTCTATTGTTCCACCAATATTTGCAATTTTAAATGCACCTGGTGCAATAGCTCCAACAGTAGCTGGTCCAATTACTGTAACACCTGCATCTCTTGCAGCTTGATTCATCTTTCTAGCAAGTCTCTCTGGAATACCCTCTGCTGTTACCATAATGACTCTAAATTGTCCATTCATAGCAATAGCTTCCATACTTACATCATAAGCTGTTCTAAATGAACCAAAGTTGAGTAATACATCTGCATTTGGGTGAGCTTGGGCAGCTTCTGCTGTGGAGCGGAATACATCTACCATTATCTCATCTGGTCCCCAGAAAAACTTCTCAAACTTGGCACTGCTTGTAGGAGCTACGATAGCTGCAACAGAAGGTGTCTCTCTACCTATAACATAATCATAATCCAACATTCTCTGGATTGCACTTTTATTGTTATTCCAGAATATTGCTTGTGTATCTTTTGTAAAAAGTCTGCTCATAAATCTTCTCCTGCTCTTATTTCTCGTTCTCTACTGCCATACGGACGATATCTGTTACATGAGTCTCTGGTCCATATACTTCCATATCAAGCCCTAATCTATCAGCTGCTTCTTTGATATCTTTTAGACCTTTTTCATAATTTGGTCCACCTCTTCTAACATAAATTTTAGTCTTATGCTCTTTTAGTTTTGGTGCCCATTTTTCAAGTGCATTAATAATACCTGTGAAAGTCTTGGCTACATCTGTAAAGTTTGCAATAGCTCCACCAATAATCAAGATTTTACCTCTCTCATCTGGGTATCTTGTCATCAAATCAAAGATTGTCTCAGCATAAAACTCTGTTTCACCAGTAGTTGGACCACCAGAGTATTCACCATAGTTTGCCAAATCTTTTACACCTGCAAGGTCTGCAATAGTATCAGCATATACAACAGAAGCTCCACCACCTGCTACCATTGTCCAAATTCTACCTTGTGGATTTAGGATAGTAAGTTTTAAAGAAGCTCCTGATTTACTATCAGCCTCTGCAATAGCTTTCTCTTCTGGAGATTGATC
>JALWCU010000242.1 GCA_027015275.1 Bacteroidales bacterium
GGTAAAAAACGCATCATTGGTTCTTTGGCTGAACTTAAGCAATGGGCGGTCGATCCCAAACAAGTAGATCAACTTACCGATCTTCATCGCGAATTTGTGGATCAAATTGAAGTTTGGGTTGATGATGAGAAAACTGAAAAAGGTAAGCGTATTTTTGAAGTCTTCGATTGTTGGGTCGAGTCAGGTAGTATGCCTTATGCTTCCATCCATTATCCTTTTGAAAACAAGCAAAAATTTGAGCTAGCTTATCCAGCTCAATTCATTTCTGAATACATTGCTCAAACTCGAGCTTGGTTTTACACTCTCCACGTTTTGTCTGTAGCCCTCTTTGGCCAACCAGCTTTTACCAACGTTCTCACCACCGGTACTATTTTAGCCGAAGATGGCACCAAGATGTCTAAATCCAAGAAGAATTATCCTGATCCTATGAAACTTATCCAAAAGTATGGAGTTGATGCTATTCGCTTTTACCTTATGTCTTCGGTGGTTATGAAAGCAGACAATCTTAACTTCTCGGAAAAACAAGTTGATGAAATCTACAAAAAACTCATTCTCATCTTCTTTAATAACCTTTCTTTCTATAATCTTTATCTTAAAGGTCAGCATACCAACAAACCCAAGCCTCAACATGTGCTTGATCAGTGGATTTTGTCTCGTCTCCATCACACTATTCAAACCATGACTCAAGCTATGGACCATTATGACCTTCCTCGCGCTGCTCGCGCTTTGCGCCAATTCATTCATGAAACCTCTACTTGGTACATCCGTTTATCTCGTGACCGTTTTCGCCAGGGAGAGTCAGGTGAAATTTTAGCTTATGTTCTTCAAGAGACTGCCAAACTTGCTGCGCCTTTAATTCCTTTTATTTCTGAATATGTTTATCAAAATGTAGCTCCTCAAAAAGAATCGGTTCATCATGAAGATTGGCCTCAACTCAAGTCAGAATTTCTCAAGCCAGATTTAGAGGCAGAAATGGACTTAGCCCGGGCTATTGTGGAAAAAGGCCATGCTCAACGTAAGCAAGCTCAAGTTAGAG
>JALWCU010000243.1 GCA_027015275.1 Bacteroidales bacterium
GCCTTTGTATTTGCTGCTCAGATGCTAAATTTCCCGGTTGCAGGGGGAACAAGCGGGCATTTTCTGGGGGCTTTTCTTGCCGCCCTGCTTCTTGGTCCCTTGAATGGTGTACTGGTGATGATAATTGTACTTCTTGTACAGTGTTTGATGTTTGGTGATGGGGGAATAACGGCTCTTGGAACCAATATATTTAATATGGGGATTGTAGGCGGATTAGGTGCGTACTTAATATACAAGCTGTTGATTGAAATTCTCCCTAAAAGGCAGGGTTTCTTTCTTGGCTCTGTGGCTGTCGGCTCATGGATAGGTGTGGTTATTGCAGCAGGATTTTGTTCTTTGGAGTTGGACCTCTCCGGGACCAGCCCCTTTGGGGTAGTTTTCCCCGCTATGGTGGGTGTGCATAGTTTAATAGGAATAGGTGAGGCACTAATTACTACCTCCGTGGTTTCTATTGTTATGGCTTCGCGGCCGGATTTGGTTTATACGAAATATGCTGTGGAGGTTAGAAGATGAAGGTAGCGTGGAAATATTTTTTAATATCCGGATTGGTCGTTTCTTTAATTCTTGCATTTTTTATTTCACCCTTTGCCTCTAGCTATCCCGATGGATTGGAAAAGGTTGCCACCAATCACGGATTTATTGAGAAGGGTGAGAGGAATGTATGGAACCATTCGCCTATTGCCGATTATCTGTTTCCTGGGGTTAAGAGTGAGTTTTTAGCCAAGGGGCTTGCAGGTCTTGTAGGAACCCTGGTTGTATTTATTTTAAGCTATGGGATTGTCACTGCTGTTAGAAAATTGTCAGTCGGCTCAGCTAGTTCTTCCGGTTCAGCTAGTAATGATAAAAGTGATAATTTAAATGCGGGTAAGCCAGGTAGTAGTAATTATGGAGGGTAGAAAAGCTGGTAGAGAGTAGCCTTGAAAGATACCTACAGGTGGAGAGTCCTCTCCATAGGATATCCGCTAATTTTAAGATTGTGGTGTTTTTAATATACATATTTCTCATTGTAACCATTAAATATTGCACACTGGTAT
>JALWCU010000244.1 GCA_027015275.1 Bacteroidales bacterium
TGAGCTGAAAAGCGTTCTCTGGCTGGCGGGAAATTATGTCCAGTGGTTGTGCCTGGTTTTGTGTATTAAATACTGAATTTTGGCTGTTTGGTGTGCCGCCAGCTGGGCTCTGTGAAGATGTCCAATTTTCAGTGGTTTCGCATGTCAAATATGGATTGATTTTTTCCGCTGATATACCATCCATGTTTTGTGGCTGATTTCCCCAGAATTTTTCTGATAAAGGAACAAAGTCGATGATTTGTCCTTTAGATGAAAATAAAGAGTAATTTGCATTTGTTTTAATATAATTCGAGCTAAGAATAGGCAGAGCATTGCTAATGGAAGATCCATTTCCTGTGAGGACTAAAAAGCCGTGCGCTGCTATTGTCCTGTTTGGCAATCGATATGTTTTGTCATTAATTGTCAGTGTCCAGTCAGTGAGCCAAATATCAAAGTTTTTTGTATTAAAAAGTTCAATGTATTTGACGGGTGGAAGACCAGCTGGACTGGGATTTACATCTGTCATAAATTCATTGAAAACTATATCATAGGTCTGGGCCATATGTGGAGTAAATTTTAGTGCTGTGCTATCGCATTGATTATCATTTAGGTCATTGATATGCGCTATTGATATGGTGTAGGTTGTATCCAGGGCAAAGTTTTTAGAGAAAATTAGATAAACAACACTTGGGTCTTGATTATCGCGAGCAGCCATGAAGGGATTGCCAATGCCAAAGTTGACAAAATAATTCGTGTCCTGCTGTGCTGATGATTGTTCCACAGGCTCGGAAAAGTAAACTTTTATTTCATTTTGGCTAATTGGCTCAACGCCCGTTGCGTGTATCTTGTGGTAGATGAATGAGAGTGTAGTGTCGAGCATAGTATTATTGCAGTGGTCTGTCAGGTTGTGCACAAGCAAGGTATTTTGACCATCATTGAAGCTAACTAAAAAGTTCAAAATAAGAGTGTTTACATCCTGTGGATCAGTGGATACAGTCAGTGGTGTAACTTCGCCATTGAGAACATAGTTTATTTGCTGAGCTAATGATTGCG
>JALWCU010000245.1 GCA_027015275.1 Bacteroidales bacterium
AATCTCAAGGAAGCAGCTAAGCTTTGGCTCGAATCACAGGATACCTACGAAGAGAGTCTCAAGGCAGCAGAACAGTTGACTGAGGTACTGGAGAAGGATGGTAGTGATATTGCCAAAGACCTGTTGCTTTACAAGGATTATTTCACAAAGAAATCAGTATGGATCATCGGTGGTGATGGTTGGGCTTATGATATTGGATACGGAGGACTTGACCATGTTATTGCTTCAGGCGAGAATGTTAACTTGCTTGTTCTTGATACAGAAGTTTATTCAAATACCGGTGGACAGACATCCAAGGCTACACCAACAGGTGCTTCTGCTAAGTTCTCTTTCGCAGGTAAGCCAATCCGCAAAAAAGACCTTGGTGCTCTGGGTATGACTTATGGTTATGTCTATGTAGCATCGGTAGCTATGGGCGCTAACTTTGCACAATATCTCAAGGCTGTACGCGAGGCTGAGAGTTATGATGGACCTTCATTGATCGTTGCTTATTCTACATGTATTGCTCATGGTCTGAAGGATATGAATTATTCTCAGCATATCATGAAGGATGCTGTAGAAGCAGGCGCATGGATACTTTACCGTTATGACCCACGCCTTGATAAGCAAGGAAAGAACCCATTGCAGCTTGATAGTAAAGAACCAGATTTCAGTAAGTTACGTGAATGGATGTTGAAGCAAACACGTTTCAGCGCATTGCTCAGAACCTTCCCAGAGAGAGCAGAAGAACTGTTCAAAAAAGCTGAGGAAGATGCTCGTTGGCGTTGGAATTATTACAAACATCTCGCTGGTATTGACTGGAGCGAATAATCAGGCGATTATTAGCCATCTGTTTAAGAAGGCTGTCTCTTTTTGAGGCAGCCTTCTTTTTTTGTGGCGAAGTGCAATTTCTTGACATTTTTGCAAAAAAAGCCTTGCAAGCAATTACAGCATGCAAGGCTTTTGGGTAAGAATTATTTTATCGAAAAAACGGGCTCATTATGAGCGAGGGTAGCGGATTGCTGCTTGAGCTGCTGCCAAACGTGCAATAG
>JALWCU010000246.1 GCA_027015275.1 Bacteroidales bacterium
CCCGAGAGATTGCATGTGTATTTACCTTGGTTAATTATTCCATTACTATGTCGCAAGTTTATAAGTTTGCGATAAACATTGTAAAGGGCCAAACGTGCCGTGTCATTATAAAAGTAATCCCAACGTACAGGCTTAGGGCTGGTGCGACAATTGTCGCTTATTGTCCCGTTTTCACAGTAGTCTAAGCTGTAATCGTATCCTAATTCTTGAAATTCCCAAATCATCTTAGGTCCGGGTATAGTAAAGAAAAAGGTTGCAAGTCCTTTGCTTCTATCCAGAGCTGTGGACAGATCCTTTGTGCTATAACTTGCAGTAGAATTACCATATTGAAGCGTTTTGTACATTAAGCGTTCCTCATCATGGCTCTCCATGAATGTTAGATTATTTGGGTAGTTAAATCCTCGGTTCTTATAATAAGACCATGAAAAGTCTGAGCCATCTTGCCATCCCATCAATGTCTGTGCAAAATTATTATTCATATTTTGCCAGAGCAAAAAACCATAATTTGCAAGAACCTGTTCCTCGTCATTATCAGCAAAATGCTCCAATACAACATAAGCATTTGGATTAACAGACTTTATAAAATTATAGTAATCTTCCAGTATATCAATTCGCGATTGATCGTAAGCAGACCACGAAGCTAAATCAGATGAATGGCGCTGTGTAAAACCCTTTGACAGATCAAAACGAAAACCATCTACTTTGAATTCTTCCAGCCAGTATTTTAGCACATCTTTGACAAACTGTTTGGTGTAAGGGCTTTCGTGGTTAAAATCATAACCTGGACTCAAAGGGTGTGGCGCATGCTGATTAAACCATGGATTGTCGGCAGAAGGTATGCCGTCTTTGCTATCCCAATACATTTGTACAAGTGGACATTGGCCATAAGCATGGTTAAGCACAATATCCATAATGACAGCTATACCCCGCTTGTGACACTCGTCTATAAAGTGTTTGTAATCTTGCTCAGTACCATAATATTTGTCTGTAGCAAAATAAAAATCAGAATTATAGCCCCAGCTAATGTTTCCTTCAAATTCTATAATAGGCATAATTTCTATTGCGTCAATACCTAAGTCTTTGAGATAATCAAGCTTAGCCGTAACATCCTTTATGGCTGATGATTTTACAAAATCACGAACCAAAAGTTCATATACACTCAGATTTGGCTGGTTTTTGTTCAGACAATGTGGAACAAAATTCGTTACTTGCCATTGATACTGGCTTTGCCCAGTCTGTAACACGCTAACAATGCCTGTAGTCTTGCCTGTTGGGTATGGCTTAAGGTTTGAATAATTAGTTATATACTTATCATTCCACGGATCCAGTATCTTATGGCAATAAGGATCAGCTATCTTTAGGTTACCATCTATAAGATATTGATAAGCATATTCTTTACCTTTATCCAGTCCACCTATACGCAGCCAAAAATGTGTACCATCAGGTGTACGTTTCATGTAGTATTTTTCGTCAACAGTCCAGTTGTTAAAATCTCCAATAACAAATACATATTTCTTTTTTGCAGGTGGATCCCACAATACCAGCACAGCAGACGTATCACTATCGTAGTTTATGCCATTATGCATACCTGCTGGCAAATTGGCTATTTCTGGACTACTCAAAACCAAAAATTTTACAGTGTCATAAACTTGCTCATTGCCTTGCACAGCCTTTGCTACTAGATAATGATTCCCGTGAGATAAGGAGTCAGCACTTATAACCTTGACCGCCGAGTCCACATTGCTTGTCATCAATTCATTACCATCGAGAAGCAGATCGAGCTCATCACTATTCAAAGCAAATGCAGAAAAATTAATCATCTCTCCAGGTCCGTACAAAAACTTGAGCTTATTGGGACTTGTAATCTTAACAGCCAATTCTTTTGCTCTATAAATAGGTAGGAAGAAATCTTCCCCATCTTTCTGGCGAGCTACGATGTAATCGTCAGGTTGATCAGACGAAATAGGATCTGCACTGCGAATGACCATTGCTATCTTCAGCACGTGTTCTGTAGTATCAGTTATGCCATAATAATCTCTAATGTTGCTAATCTTCAATTTATAAAGATTAGGCCCTATTTTAGTAAATTTAGTTTTAGGAGAATTCTCGCCCCAGTCTGAGACTATATGTAGCCACTGAGTTGGACTGGAACTTTTGTTTGTAATAACTCCAGTATGTGCGTAGATATCGCCATTATAATTAGCCAGTGCGCCATTGCCCATCGTTGCATCAAAATATATCACTACGCCACTGTCTTCTACTGGTAAGACGGGAATAGTGTATAATGCACCAACTTTATAAATGGCTGTGAGTGTATCCCTGGGCTGTTCTTGTTGTACATTAGTTACACTATATGAATAATTCTCTCCTCCATTGTTCACAAAATCTATTGTAATAAGATGATAATCGGCTGAATTGGGATTATTTAAGCTATTTAGTGTTCTGGTGTTTGTGCTAAAAACGTAATAAGAAACATTTGTCCCACTGACCTGTACCGGTATAATTCCAAAAGCTGTGTCTTCGCTAACATTACAAATAATTGTACTGGATGTAGTCCAATTATCAGTGGTATAACGAATTACTACAGCTTGTTCACTAGCCGGTAATGTATCTAAAATAACTTTTATAGTTACACTATCATTACTGAGTACTGTGTTAGTATCAGGTTCCTGTAGTACAGTATCAATTTGAGCAGGATGGGAGGAAAATTCCATGAAAATAGCACGGGTATCTGTATAACCATTATCCTCAAAATTGACTACATAAAATTTATCAGGGTTAAGGGTTATAGAATTATTGTTTCCCCCGCCGTCATTGTGATAAGTATAATTTTGAATTGTATCCAAATTTACAGAAACATCTGTCCATTTATTTTGCCAATAATTAGAGCTTGGACCACTGGTAAACAAAAATTCATAGTTACCTGCCTGGATATTGCCGTTAGTTGTCTTTGTATTAAACATTGTTTGATAATGTGGGCTTGCTAGACCCGTTACCAGATGAACTGTGCCGCCTGCCTGTTGCTCACTGGCTAATTCCAGAATCTTAGGAGGATTACTCCAGGCTACAGAATCCCAGCTCCCTGGCATATTAATGCCTTCTGGTTGATAAATATTCTGACTTTGTGCTACAAGTAATTGTGTAAGAGCCAGAATTAAAAAAAGAATCAATGCCCTTTTGGTCATAATATTTCAAATTTTTTGTTACTAATGATAGAACTATAGCAAATGTTTATACAGAAATGCTCATAATAAAACGACGGCTGCGAAGCAGCCGTCGTAAGACTGTCCATTACTTAATTGTCACTTTCTTCGTTATTCGTTTTCCTTTCTTTTGAATATT
>JALWCU010000247.1 GCA_027015275.1 Bacteroidales bacterium
TTTCTGTGTCATCAGTTTGATAGGTATTTAATCCACACTTATTAAAGATCTCTACTATATCTTTGATGCGAGGGGTTATGGGACCGTTGATTTCTCCAATATATGTTGGGCCATTTCCCCCATGTCTGATATATCCTTTATTTACTAGGGTAGCTCCTTGTGCAGTAATACCTGCAATCACCTGTTCTCTTGGGACCAACTCTGTAATCTTTTCTATGTTTCCAATACCATTTTGAAGGGTAAGGAAGATAGGCCTTGACCTTAATCTAGGAACCAGTGCCAAGAGCCCATCTTTGGTCTTATATGTCTTTAAAGTGACTAAGACCAAATCAGGATTAATTTCTATCTTATCAATGTTTGTATATGTCTTTAATTTATAGGTGGTAATAGACCCATCTAGCTCTTCAATCTTTAGTCCTTTTTCCCTTATGGCCATCATATGTTTTTCATTTGTGGAATAGAGCTCCACCTCATTTTCTTTAGATAGCCTGGCCCCTAAAAGTGATCCAATGGCACCTGCACCTAAGATAAATACTTTCATAGCTATACTCCAAAATAATAGGAATTTATGTCTTTATAAATAAATGAGTCCTTCTGGCCTAGCTCCTTGTTATCAATATATGCTATCCTCAGGGCACCAATCAAGGAATTGGTCATTAAAACCTCGTCAGCCAAAAATAATTCCTTGGGATAAATCTTTTTTGAGATTATATTGTAGTTTTTATTTTTTAAAAATTCCAATGTTTTTTTTAGCATTATCCCATTTAAAAAATACTCAGATATAGGGACATATACATCCCTCTCCTTTATCATTAAGATATTGGTTGTATTACCTTCTGATATAGAACCATCTGGATTTAAGATTATTGCCTCATGAAATCCATGTTTTTTTGCCCATTTTCCTGCTTCAAAGTAGTATAGGTAATTTAAACTCTTGTGTTCAGCAAGGGGGAATAGTCTTTTTTGGGGATATATACATACCTTGAGTCCTAGCTCTTGTGGATGGACCCTTGGTAGGTATTTCTTGCAC
>JALWCU010000248.1 GCA_027015275.1 Bacteroidales bacterium
GTTTATACTTATACAATCTTGATTGTCAAGCCAAAATGCAAAATTGTGCTTGCTTTTGTATATCAAGATAGGTCGTCCTTGCGGACTTGTGTTTGCTCCTTGCGTCGCCTAAGTTCCCCGCACTGCCGTGCAGGGTTAACGATAGGTCGTCCTTGCGGACTTGAGGTTGCTCCTTTCGTCGCTTGGATGCCCCGCACTTCCGTGCAGGATTAACGATAGGTCGTCCTTACGGACTGCGAGTTGCGCCATGCGTCGCCTAAGCGCCCCGCACTACCGTGCAGGATTAACGATAGGTCGTCCAGGCGGACTTGTAGTTGCGACTTGCGTCGCCTAAGTTCCCCGCACTACCGTGCAGGGTTAGCGATAGGGCGTCCTTGCGGACTTTATGGTTCTTGTATGCTTTTTGTGTAAAGATAAGTCCCGACAGGGACGACCTCTTGTTCGCCCCCGATGGAAATCGGGGGGTTATGGAATTGTGAAATAAAGTCCCGAAAGGGACGAACTCTAGTCAGCCCCGTATGATAATGCGGGGCTTTTTGCGAAGCAAAAAAAGTCCCGATAGGGACAACCTATTGTTCGCCCCCGATGAAAATCGGGGGTTTATGGAATTGTGAAATAAAGTCCCGATAGGGACGAACTCTTGTTTGCCACCGATGGAAATCGGGGGTTTATGGAATTGTGGAATAATCCCGACAGGGATGTTCTCTTGTTTGCCCCAGATGGAAATGCGGGGCTTTTTGCGAAGCAAAAAAAATGTCAGGGAAATCTGATGATAGTGTAGTAGTAGGGTCCTTTATTACTTTAAAAATTTAAAAAATATCTTAAACCACTTTCATAAGTGTATAATAAAATCTTGCTTTAAGAAACGTCAATTTTTTTAGTTCATGAAACGTATATTATTCTCTTTGGTACTGATAGCGAGTTTTGTTCAGCTTTATTCGCAGCCGTGGCTCAGGTATTTGGCTGTAGCAAAGGGCAAGCAGCCTAATTTTTTCCAGTCTCAGCAAGCTTTTTACAAATGGGAAAAAGCGAGTAATATTCAGGCATTACTGAATGAGGAGAAAGAAGACGAGAGCCAGATAGAAAACTGGTTGCAGTTCAAGCGCTGGGAATATATCTGGGAAGCACGTGCAGATGTCCATGGGCATTTCCTTGATCCGTGGCAAATTTATCAGGATGCTAAGGCTTTCCGTGAGCAGTATAAAATCGATTATAATTCAGGTGATTGGAAGATTATAGGTCCCAGACGGCTGCCTGGTCAGCGCACAAGTCAGCCTAATGGACTTGGCCGTATTAATGCTGTGGTTTTTGACCCCACCGATTCTATGACTTTCTATGTTTGTACGGCTTCTGGTGGTTTTTGGCGTACACGTGATTATGGGCATACATGGGAATATTTATCAGTGTCTTTGCCTACGCTTGGCACTTCTGATGCATTGGTAGATCCGTTGAATCCCAATACGATTTATCTTGCCACTGGAGACCGTGACGCTTATGATGCCAAGGGCTTGGGTATCTGGAAGACTACAGACGGTGGCAAGACTTGGCAGCGTGTTCTTGATTCGACTATGACTGTAAATATGCTTTTGATGGATCCTGCGGATCATCACAAGATTATAGCCGGCGCTACTTTTGGTGTGTATGTCTCTACAGATGCGGGTCAGACATGGCAGCAGACCTTGGCTAATGTGCGGATAAAAGACCTGGAGTTTATGCCTGGTAATTCCCAGGTAGTCTATGCGACAGGTCAGGGATTGCTTTTCAAGTCAACTGATGGCGGCAAGACCTGGAGCAATATTACCAGCAGGCTTAATCTTCCAATCAAGGCTACCAGGAATGTTATTGCTGTGTCGCCCGCAGCCCCTAATTGGTTGTATGTCCTGGTAACAGATGATAATGGAGATTATTCTTCGCCTTTTGTGGGCTTGTATCTTTCCAAAGACGCAGGACAGAGTTTTTCCTTGCAGGCTTCTTCGCCAAATATTCTGGGATATGAGTCTGACGGCTCTGACAAAGGTTCGCAGGCATGGTATGACTTATGTATGGCTGTTGATCCCACTGATGCCAATGTTGTCTATACAGGTGGCGTAAATATCTGGAAATCAGTTAATGCTGGCGCTGGTTTGACCATAAATGCCCAATGGGTAGGAGACGGTGCGCCAGCCATTCATGCCGACCAACATGATTTGCGTTTTGCCCCTGACGGCAAGACTCTCTTTGCATGTAATGACGGTGGAATTTATTATACAAAGTCTGGTGGAGAACAATGGAAAGACATAACCAGTGGTTTGTCTATCTCACAGGTCTATCGTATAGGCCCGAGCGCCGACAAACCTTTGCTATTCCTTAACGGATATCAGGATAATGGCACAGCCCTGGCAATGGGTATTGATAGCTTTGCAACGGTTATTGGCGGTGATGGAATGCAATGTCTTATTGATTATAGCTCAGATGATTACAAGTTTGGCGAAACATATAATGGGGATATTCGCCGTTCTGTTAAAGGCTCAAGCTTTCGAAGCATTCTGGGAAATATTGACGAAAAAGGCTACTGGGTAACGCCTTATGTTCAGAATCCACACAATCCTAAGCAGTTGCTGGCTGGATATGTTAATCTGTGGTTGTGTAATGATATTCATGCTAATACTATTAAATGGCAAAAAATTACAGACCTAAATGATAATTCACAAATTATAGCTGTAGAGTATTGCATAGCAAATCCGTCGATTGTTTACTTCGCAAAACGAGATGGTTCTCTTTATCGGATGAATATCTCGGGTTCTTCTGCACCAATAGATTTGACAGCAAACTTGCCTGGTAAGCTGTATATAACCAGTATTGAAACAGACGAGACAGATCAGAATATTGTTTACATAACTGCTTATGACCGAGTGAATAGGCGTGGTCTTGTGCTTAAGTCGTTGGATCAGGGGCAGACGTGGATAAATATTACTAGCAATCTGCCACGGGAGTATTTTAATTGTATTGTGCAGGACACCAGCTCACAAAAAAATCAGTTGTATCTGGGTACGTACACTGGTGTTTATACCAGGAATGATTCCATGTCTGACTGGGTTGATTTTTCGTCTGGCATGCCGGTAACAGATGTGCGTGAGCTGGAGATTTATTATGGTGGGGACAATCCGTCTCAGAGACATATAAAGGCAGCAACTTATGGTCGTGGTGCATGGTATAGTCCTTTGTTTGTGGAAAATAATGTGGATGTGGCTTGTCATATTCCCCGCAGCATTGATTTTTGTCTTGATCAGAAAATGCCAGTATATATCGTAAATCTGGGATTGGATACTCTCAGGTCTGCTAAGTTATATATTTCTGTTGATGGCGTGGTCAGAGACTCAGTGGATTGGCACGGTGCAATGGTCAGTTATCAGTCTGATACATTATATTTTAGTGGTTTATTGAAACAGGCAGGTAAGCACGACATACAAGCTCGGATTATTGATACAGACCAGGGCAAAAAGGATGAGAACTTGACCAATAATGTTAGTAGTGTGCATGTTAATATCGTTCTGACGCGTCCCAGTTATAAGCAATCTTTTGCCGAAGGACAGATTCCAAAATGTTGGCAGCTGGGGCAGGGCTGGAATGTTACGACAAAGAATAACATTGATTTCCTTTCACAGACATCTTATAATGGCTTTCTTATGCTAAAAAATCAAGGTTCTAAGGACTTTAGTTCTTCGGTTGTTACATGTGCTTTTGATTTCTCTGGTTACCGTGAAATATTTTTAAAGCTGGAGCAGTTGTTAAAGATGGATAATGGAATTGCAACAATTGATTATTCTTTGGACAAAAAAGCTTGGAACAATCTGACAACATTTACTGGTAATAGGGGCTCTGATCGAGTGGCAGATATATTTGTCCGGAATATTTCGGACTTGGCTAATCAGCCTTTGGTCTTTTTCAGATTTAATTATCAGGGCAGAGGCGATGTAATCTGGGCTCTTGATGACTTTGAGATAACAGACAGGCTTGGGCAAAATGTAATTACTGATCCTGTGCTTGTGTATCCTAATCCAGCAACAGATAGGATAAATATTAGTTTCCGCCAGGAATATGACAATGTAACATTACGTTTGATGAGCTTGGAGGGCAGTGTGCTTTACTATAAGTCTATCGCTAATCCACAGTTTGAGCAAATAAGTTTATCGAGCCTTAGACCAGGAATTTATCTTCTGGAGATAGTAACGCCAGGTCAGACCATAAGCAAGAAGGTTCTTGTGCAATAATAACCTTTGCCTGGTAGAGCTGTCTGCCTATGGATTTACATGTGAAATAAAAAAAGTGTTATGCCAAAGGTACAAGCTGATTGCCTTAGATTAAGCCAGTATTTGTAATTATTTCATGTTGCCATATTTATCAAAGGATATTGGTTGTCCTTTGAGAGCACGAAAAGCGTGATTTACAGAGTTGTAAACGACAATATCTTTTGTAGGCGTAACAGTCTCTACCAGGCCATTTTTGTAAAATCTGACGACTGTGCCAGGCGTTGCAGTGATTTTCTGGTGGCGTCCATTTATTACGATAAGAGAGTCTTGAGTAGTAAGTGATTGCACATAGCCATTGTCGAATAACTCGACTTCTGTCTCTGCTACAGCTGTGATTTTCTGGTGCCGTGGATTTTCGAGCTGAATTTGAGTTGGCGTTGTGAATTTTTTTACATAGCCAGAACTGTAAAAAGCAACAGTATGATTGGCTTGGGCTTTAAAGGTTTTACCTTGTTTGGTAGTAACTATAATGTCTTGTGTTGGGACAAATTCCTGTATATTACCATTGCTGTATAGATAGATGCGTGTGCGTTCTTGGGCTGTATATTGCCGGTCAGCAGATGAGACTTTGACTTTATGCAAAGGAATAAAGTCTTGTAAATCGCCATTATTATAGAGGTTTACGAGTGTGCCAGGCTGTATAGTGAATTTTTGACCTTTGCTATTTGCCAAGATCAGACTATCTACAGGAAAAAATGAAATTGCTTTTCCACTTCTTGAGAGCATTATTGGTGTACCCGGACGGACAAAGACTTTTTGACCTGTAGGGAGTGTAACAAAAGTACTATCCCCGGCTATTTTAATGCTTTGAGCTTGACTAATAAAACTTGCAAATGCTATGATAACCAGACTAATGATAAAATTTTTCATGACTTAATAATTATTTTTTACAAAAGTAAAAAAATGTTTCTGTGT
Source organism: Bacteroidales bacterium (assembly GCA_027015275.1). Taxonomy (GTDB): domain Bacteria; phylum Bacteroidota; class Bacteroidia; order Bacteroidales; family S143-33; genus S143-33. The sequence goes on from JALWCU010000248.1 coordinate 5,205, forward strand.
TTGTAAAATAAGATATTGTTTGGCCAATGGATTTTCACTGGAAAAGAATTTAATCTTTACGCTGGGTCTGGGTATAGAGTCCAATGAGCGAGGAATTTGTTGCCCAGATGTGTCTGATAGATTTTCAATTATGGGAAAAATTTCTAATTTTAGATTTAGTTTGATTACTGATTGTTTATGATAAGAAGAAGCTTGTTTATATATATTTTTTCTCTGTTAGCCTTTTGGGCTAATGCTCAGGTAGGGTTACCTTCTATCCGTACATTTAAACCAAGTGATTATAAGGGTTCTACGCAGATTTGGGCTGTGGGACAGGATAGTCATGGGTTGATGTATTTTGGTGGTAATTCGGGACTATATATGTTTGATGGTCAGGACTGGCATAGCTTTGAGTTTGATAGTATTACGCCTACTGTCCGTTGCTTGCAGATTAGTGGTGATACAATATGGTTTGGTTCAATAGGTGATTTTGGTTATATCACACCGGACTTTGGGCATGGGCTTCGTTATCATTCGCTTGCCCAGGGGCTTGACTCTGTATTGCGTTATAGTTTTTCGAGTATTTGGTCTGTTAAAAAGATTGGAAATATTATTCTTTATCAGGGAGATACTGTTATTTTCAGATATGATCAGTCTCAGAGGAAGTTGGATACCCTTCTGACAGGGCGTTTTTATTTTATTTCTAAGGCTGGCAGCGACTTTGTTATACCTGATTTGATGAAGTTTTATTTATACAATCCGGGTGATGATAGTCTTAGAGCCTACAAGATGCCAGTCATGTCCTGGCTGCATTTTGCCTATCGCGTGGATGATTCTACTCTTTTGTTGGTTACAAGTGGGTATTTGGTTTATTATAATATTTTTACGCAAAAAGCTGAAAAGATTCTTACTTTTAGGAAGGATATTCCGCAGCTTGCAGGCAAGACGGTTTATTCTTCTGTCTTTGATAAGCAACGTAACATTTTGATAATAGGCACAGTCGAGAACGGCATGTATTTTCTCAATGCCAATGGCAAGGTGGTTAATCATTTGAATAAATCACTGGGTTTGAGGTCAAACACTGTACAATACCTGTATATAGACAGGGATGGCAATTTGTGGTCAGGACATTCCAATGGTATAAGTCTTCTACGGTTGAGTGTGCCGTTTTTGTACATTGATGAGCGACTGGGTATAGAGGGTCAGCCATACAGTGTTTTTCATAACAAAATGGATTTGTTACTAGGGACTAACCTTGGAATGTATAGGCTCAGAGCTGGCCGTTTCATTGAGGTTAAAGACACAGCGGGATTGATGACACAGCAAGTCTTTAGTATCAAAGAATTCAAATTCAGCGATGGAAACAAAATTATCGTTTATCCCAGTAATTCTGGCATTTATTATCTTGACAAAGATTTTGTAGCACACCGCATTTCAAGCTTTTTGGGGTATAATCTGGTGCAGACAGCCCAGAGTCCTGATTATGTTTATTATATTTCTGATTATAATCTTCTACGAATAAAATACAAAAATGGGCATTTTGAGCGGCCAGAGAAGATATTAACTCTGACAAAGCATTATATGTTGAGCGAGCCAGACAAGAATTATCTGTGGTTTATCTCGCTTTATGACAAGGGCGTTGGGTATTTTAATTTGCAGGATTCAACATATAAAATTATAAATATTGATACAAATATTTCTGGTTCAGGATATTTGGATGATGGTAGATATGTGTTTTACAGTGCCAAGGGTTTGCTGGAATATGATTATAACAATGCCAGATTTTATTCGTCCCACTCACCATTGAACAAGTTTCTTAAAGGCAGGGATGTTATTAAGGCTCAGCGATTTAGAAATGGTCTTTATGGAGCTATTGTCAACAATGATAAGAACAGTAAATTTTATTTGATTAATGAGCAGGATGGGCATTTGGCAATTGATTCCACGCTTTTTAATATTCTACCTGGCATTTCGGATTTTTATTATTTTGGTCATGATTTGTGGTTTACTACTTCGGATAAATTTATTCGTTATTCACTTAATCTCTTTTGTAATAAAACGCCACATTTCCAGCCATTGATAACCAAGATAATATTGAACGATGACTCTGTGGTCTATCAAGCACCCGGCGATATTAGTAAGCTGAATTTAAGGCTCAGATACAAAGACAACGATGTAACCATAGAGTATTCGCTTCCAAGTTTTTATTCTGACCGGGGAGTAGAGTTTTCGTCATGGCTCGAGGGACGAGGCAAAGACAGATGGGTGCCGTGGAGCGATGACACGAAGCGGGAATTCACCAGCTTGCGTGAAGGTAGATATACTTTTCATCTCAAGGCAAGAAACGAGTTTTTGCAGCATACCGATGAGATAACATTTTCTTTCAGGGTATTGCCGCCATTTTATAGAACTTGGTGGGCTTATGTCTTTTATCTGCTCGTGCTGTTGGGAATAGTATATTTAATAGTACGTTGGCGGCTGAATGCTTTGCTTAAGGAAAAAGAAAAATTAGAGCAAATGGTACGTGAGAGAACAGCAGAGATACAGCAACAAAAAGAAGAGATTTTGGCGCAGGCAGAGAATTTGAAGATTATTAACGAAGAACTTAAGCAAAAAAATGAGGAAATCAAGGTCGTTTTGGACCAGCTCGAGCAAGCTAATTTGCGTATTCAGCAGGAACATAAACACGTTACGGATAGTATTACTTATGCCAAGAAGATACAAGTAGCTTTGATCCAGAGGCAGAAAAAGTTAAATTCTTATTTTCCGGAAAATTTTGTTCTGTTTCAGCCCAAGGATGTAATAGGCGGTGATTTTTATATTTTCGAACAAATGCCGCAAGCTTTGGTCTTGGGTGTGGGGGATGCCACGGGCCATGGTGTGCCGGGTGCTTTGGTTAGTATGTTGGCATTTTCATTTCTTACACAGATAATCTCGAGAAATCCCCAGACACCGGCAGAGGTTTTGGAAGCGCTGAGGCATGAGTTTATTAGTATTTTTGTAGGGAGCGAAAAGAAAAGACCTATTTATGATGGCGTTGACATAGCCTTGGCTTTTATAGAGCCACAGAGGCGAAAGCTCGTGTTTGCAGGCGCTCACATGCCGCTTGTCTTGATACGTGATCAGGAGTTTATGGAGATTAAAGCAAGCAGAAATTTCATTGGATATTCAAAGCATAAGCTACCTTTTGAGAATACTGAGGTAGATATTCAAGATGGGGATAGGATATACATGTTTTCAGACGGTTTCTATGATCAGTTTAGCTCAGATAATAATAGTAAATTTTATAGACGTAATTTTTATAAATTATTGCTTTCTACTTCGCATTTGTCAATGGAAGAACAGGGACTTATTCTGCGCAAAACCCTGGAAGAATGGAAAGGCAATGAGGTCCAGACAGACGATGTAACAGTCTTGGGCGTCAAGATTGATATTACCATGCTTCGGGAGAGACTACATTAGATTGTTTGGTTTCTGATTTTGTTATAACTTGTTTGACTGACAGAGCGATAAAAGTATTAACTTATTTTTAACTTGCCATAGTGGTAAATCCAACTGTAGATTTGTTATTTTTGTGTGAAACATTTAACACACACAAGTCTAATGTCCAAGGAAAGCATTTTTGAAATATTTTTGACGAGATTTAGGAGCGAGATAGAGCCTGAGAGATTATTTGTATATAAATATAATTCTTTGTTTCATGTGCTTGATTTTGAGAAAAAATTGGATTTGAAGCAGACAGTGGAATTTTTCAGAAACAGATTCAATCTTTCGCAGGAGGCTTTCCTGCATACTTACGAGACTATATCTGAGCCAGAGGAAAAAGAAGCTGAAACAATAGAAGACGAGCAGTCGGGTAATGAGATGATTGTTTTGGAAGATGAGAGCAAAGATGCGCAGGTTATTTTGGAACTGCCAGAGCGTATTATCGTTAGCATAGAGCCCGAGGATATAAAGTTTGTTTTTCCAAGTCTGGACCAGGCAGATTTTGTGCGTTCACTTGTTGAGCAATTGCCCCAGAGTTCGACTAAGTTTAATCATAAGCATAAATTTTACATGATTTATTATTCTCGTTTTGAGAATCTTAGTCTCAAGTCTTTTCGGGTAAAGAATGTTAATGTGTCGATAGATGAGTATTACAATGATGATTTTGCCGAGGTGGATCAAGAGATAAAGGATTTTCTGATGGACACGACAAGGGATGGTATTGTTTTGTTGCATGGTGCTGTAGGCACTGGTAAGACTACATACCTTCGTCATCTGATGCGTTCGCTCGACAAGAGGTTTATTTTCTTGCCGCCAGCTCTGGCACATAAGATTAGCTCACCAGAGATAATTGATTTTATGTCAATGCTTTCGGATAGCGTGCTGATAATGGAAGATTGTGAGGATCTTATCAAGCCGCGTGGCTCTTCGCACGTACCCAATGATGCCCTGGTTAATTTGCTTAATCTGGGCGATGGTCTTTTGGCAGATGCACTGAATATCAAGATAATATGTACTTTTAACGCTGATGTCCACAAGATAGATTCTGCACTTATGCGCAAGGGACGTCTGGCAGTAGAATATGAGTTCCGTCCTTTGGAAGTAGAAAAGGCGCGGAAATTGGCTAAAAAACTTGGCGTGAGCATGGATATCAAGCAGCCTATACCTTTGGCAGAACTGTTTATCCAGAAGCAAATAGTTAAGAAGAGCAAGAGACACAAGCCATTAGGTTTTCAAAATAATTAGTTTTTATGCCGCATCTGTTTAGTGAAGCATATTCTCAGCCAACGCTGGATATTTGGCAGGGCAGGGTGGACGACCCTAATGATCCAGAGTCATACCGCTGGCATCAGATAATTCAGCTTTTGGATTTGGAGCGGCCTATTACCCGAATGGATGGTAAAAATTTTGCCTTCCTTGGATTCTGCTCAGACGAGGGTGTAAAGCGCAATCTTGGACGGCCTGGTGCTCGGCTGGGTCCTGAGAGCATACGGCGGCAGATGGCAAATTTGCCTTCATATTTTGACCGAGATGTACATCTTTTTGATGCAGGTGATATTGTCGGCAGTCATGATCTGGAAGGCGCTCAGCAGGCACTGGCAAACGCTGTTGAGAAAATTCTTGTATCAGGAATTTTTCCTGTGTTGCTGGGCGGAGGGCATGAAATAGCTTTGGGCCATTATTTGGGCCTGTACAATTTTTATAAAAGTGCAGGCAAAGAGCCGCCAGTCATTATTAATCTGGATGCACATTTTGATATGAGACCTTATTTTAATGGTGGCACCAGTGGAACAATGTTTTTGCAGATTGCCGATTTCCTGAAAAGCAAGGAACAGCAGTTTAATTATATGGTCATTGGTCTTCAGCAGTCTGGCAATACA
>JALWCU010000249.1:0-335 GCA_027015275.1 Bacteroidales bacterium
ATTTTCCAGCAATTTCTTCTAACTTAGTAGCTCTGATTATTTGCCCATCTAAAGCTGCTTCTTTAGCAGTCTTACCATAAGCAACACTCATCAAAGTACTATAATACACTGACGGTATATTAAAGTTAGTACCGTATTTTTTGTTAATTTGTGCTTGGTAAACTTCAGTATTCATCTGACAAACTGGACAAGGAGTCACAATCATATCAGCACCATTATCACAAGCCGATTCCAAAATATCCTTTACCAAGGCTTGGCTTTTTTCAGGTTCGGAGAACATCAGCGCACCACCACAACATGATACCTTCTTCTCCTAGTTCTCACTAGGCTCTGCG
>JALWCU010000249.1:345-1026 GCA_027015275.1 Bacteroidales bacterium
GCCAAATCTCATCTTCCACTATTATTTTACCCTCTGCTCTCTCTAAACCTGCTATAATTCTAAGAAGTGTAGTTTTTCCACTTCCACTCTCACCTACAATTGCTACAAATTCTCCTTTTTTTATCTTAATATCAACATCCAAAACCATATTTTTAACTATGCCTTCTAAAGGTTTTTTCACATGGCTTTTCATTTCTTCAAAGCCAATATCTTCAACCAAAACTTCAACCATGTGGCGAATCTTTTTCTCACCTTTCAGATTTAAACCACCTTCTTTTAAGGCTTCATTCGTTTCCGACATTAATTGACCATCTTCCTTAAAACGATCATTAGCTTCACGAGTCGCTAACCAACAAGCCGCACAAGTTGCTACTACATCTTGCCCTGGATGATTTTGTTCAGAAAGGGCAATATTGCGAGCCGACAAAGTTAAACGCGGCAATTGACCACCACCACCATAACCGATAGAAGCTGAGCAACAGTTCCAATCAGGAATTTCATTAAGCTTAATTCAAAGTTCTTCCCAAATACTTTGTGTTGAACGAAACTGATTAATAGAAGATGCGCCCTTTTGTGAGGAACAACCTGGATAAAAGGAATATTCTTTAAAATTTGGTATATAAAAAATAGGTGTTTTTTGTAAAAATATCATACCAATTCCCCATACTAATACTGCTGAAG
>JALWCU010000250.1 GCA_027015275.1 Bacteroidales bacterium
CATGTGGGATCACCACATTCTTTACAATTTTTCTTTGGTAACAATTTGAATATCTGTATACCTGTTAAGCCCATTTTTTACTCCTTTCGAAATTTTCTATAAATATGGAAGGGGGAAATCCCCCTCCGATTTTTAAAAATTTACTACATCATAGGATCCATTGTCAAACAAGGATGTCCTACTTTTTCCAAGAATTCGTAAAGTTCTTCTTCAGTTGTACAATCTTCTTCAGTTGCAATTTTATCATATAAATCAGCAACACCTTCTTCTTCGCCTCTTTTCTTAATAGCATCAGCCAAGAACTCTTTCAATGCTTTTGGCATCCATGCAAGTCTCAAGATACCACCTTCAGCAGAGATAAATTTTTTAGAACCAACAAACATTTTTGAAATTCCAACAAATCCTGGTGTTTGTAAACCACCGCCAACGGTTCCTGCAAGAGTTGAGAATCTCATACCGCAAGGTGTGTCTCCAGTATAATCTCTGTCAACAACCATTATTCCGTTACACATTGGCAAGAAAGCTGCAATAGCTTCAAAACAACCGCAAGATGTCATCGGGTTATCCATAATTGAATAAGCTGAAGCATATTCTATAGCCTGTCCCGAATGAGTGTAGATAAATTCATCGGTGTTTTTCCATCTTCCTTTAACTTCATCAACAACATCACCCTTAGGAATAGGCTGGTTAGGTCCCGTTGGATTAATTTCGTAAGATGCTTTACAGTCAAGCATATTGTAAGCACCGCATAATCCTGGTCTTTCAGGAGTAATTACGCATACGTGACTCGGTGCGAAAGATTGACAGAGTGTACATGAATAGTATGTATCAACTTCTTCGTCAACCATTCCTGCAAGTCTCGTGTCTCTTTCATGCCAAACTTTTTTCGCGTATTCCAATTTCTCTTTGATTTTATCAATGTCAGTATAAATTGTACATTGAAGTTTATCGATAATGGCACCGAAATCTTGGTGCAGTTTATCGTGTAAAATTTGTCCCAAGTGTCTTAATTTGAATCCTGCATCAAAAGCTTTTTTGGAAATTCTCATCCAAAGAATGTCTCTCTGACCAATATGGAGAACACCTTCAGCCTCATTTAACATGTGGTGGAATTGTCTTTCTATAATAGGCTCGAAATCTTTCTGGAATTTTCTACCTGCAACTTCAAGCCAAATAGCAATGGGAGTTAATCCGCCTTCTTCCAATTCGTCAATTTCTTTACCTACAACTTCAATTTTACCATCTTCAACTTCGTCCATTTCTCTCATTTCACAGAATTCAAATCCCGTTGATTTAGGACCGCCAAGCTCCAATCTCATTTGATCCTTCTTAATTCTCTCACCTTCAAAAGCAGGACCGTAAGAAACCGGAACATCAACTTTCTTAATAACGATTTTAAGACCTCTAACTTCAATTGCTTTGGAAACAATTTGATCGTGAGGAATGTTTGATACAACATGTTCGTAGGTACAAATACCTGTAGGTAAAATTTCGGGAATAGGTGTATCCGCAATTGTCGGGAATCCGTAGTTAATTGCACCTGCCGCTGCAGCATACCATTCGTCGGTAACTGTTCCGAGGGCAATAACAAAAGCGAATATTCTGTTTTTGTTATATCTTAATACTTTTTTATAATCTCCCGGTTTGGCGCCACCGAAACTCATAGCTGCTCTTGTTGCAAAGCCGAGAGCATGAATTGCAGCGGAAACGTCTTTACCGAAAGGAACAAGTCTTGTATCCCAACCAAGCTGAACACCTTCTTCTTTTAACTGCTCAGCCATATTTTTACCGTTATGATCAGCAGCCATAAATACGTAAAGATATTTTTCCTGTAATTCTTTTGCTATTTTAACCGCTGTTTCATTGTCAGGAGCAGCACCGACTATTGCTGCAAAACCCGGAGCCGAACCGTCAACAAATTCAACACCTCTTTTTCTCATTATAACGTCGTCTGCAGCACCAAGCCAAATATTATCAGATTCAGGGTCTACATATTCCGTTCCCCCCGGTAAATAAGGACATGCATCAGGGTCTACATATTTTAACGCTTCTTCTATATCGTAAGCAAAAAGCGTTGCCATACCCGCATCAAGTGTAGGCCCCAAATAAGGAATCCAAAGTTCTTCAGCCGGTACTTCGGGAACAAGTTCCTTACATTTTTCCATGATCTGCGGCATATCTCCGAGTTTCTCAACTTTAATCCCGAGATTACCGTAAATAATAGGCAGATAGTAAGCTGTATTGGGATATGCAATTTCTTTATCCGCACCATATTTCTCTATTGCGTCTTTAACTTTTTGGTCAACTCTTTTTACAATTTCTTGTGCCCCTCTAATAGCAGCACTTGCAATAATTTTGGACATATCTAAACCTCCATAGTTTTTTTGCCTTCATGGCAAGATAATTTTTTATGCGTAAAGTTCATTAATCAGTTCTTTCATAACTGATACCGATTTGGGATTTCTTAAAACAAGCACTGACGAACCTGCAGTAAGCACATCCATTGCAGTCATTGTTTCAAATAAAATACCTCTTGTTTCCTGATCGCCGAATGTAGGCTCTTCATCAATTGTGAGCATTGCTTCTCTTGTTTTCCATGCTTCCTTAGCCAAATCATTTATAAACGGCAACTGCATTTTCTCATCATTTTGAGCCAATGCTGCAAGAGAGATTCTTTCCATAACCGAATATGAGTATTCAATACCGTATCCGAGAGCTCCTGTAGTAGGGTCCATAACAATCTTTTCAAGTGGCAATCCGAGATTTTCACATAGAATATTAAGTTGTTTCGCAAGGTTAACATCAATTGATGATTTACCTACGATACAATGTCCGTAACCTATGGCGGATGCGGCAATTTTTTTATAATTACCTTCTTCCGCAGGACCTAAGAGAAAATTTTCTTGAGGAAAAGCTTCCATAACAGCAGGAAGAACTTCCTGATCCTTTTCAGTGTTTCCGCTTCCCCATATTACAAGAGGAACATCCACTGCTTCTTTAACCGCTTTAACGGTTTCAACTGCATCTGCAGCACTTCTGTTTGCTCCGTTAGGGTCTGTACCTGCCAACTGAACCACTATTAATTCTGCGCCGTATTCTTCCACACATTTTTTTGCCCATGCCCCCGGGTCATTCAATACATCTTTGAAAGGCTCCACAACAGCAGGAGGCCATTGTTCAGGCGCAATGTCGTAAACTTCCATTGCAACAACCGGTTTGTTCGGCCATTCCCCTTCAAACGTGCAAAAAGGCATGGTATCATAACCGCCTAATTGAATTGCTTTGTCACCTTTGCCTATTGTGACAACCT
>JALWCU010000251.1 GCA_027015275.1 Bacteroidales bacterium
TCATCGCGCCCTCAGCTGACACCGTCAAAACACTGGTACTCACAGAATATTATGACAACGAACAACAACAACAAGCTCAGCAGCTTACAAAGTATCTGAAAGAAATGGCTTGGCAAACATTAGCCCTGGACACTGTGGATATTACAACAGCAAGCTATGACCCAACACAAGCCCTGGACACCAATCTCTTGAGCTCAAGCGAAACTAACTATGTCATAATACCCAGCAAAAACGAAGTCTTTGTTGATGGCGCACTCAACCAGCTCAATGCAATTAAAAATATCTATGGCTACAAAATTACTGTTATCGGCTTACCAAGCTGGGAAAATTTCAGGAACTTTGACCTGAAATGGTACATTACGCTTAATATTCACTATCCTTCAGCCTTTTACGTTGACAAGGAAAACCAAAACGTTATTAACTTCAGAGACAAATATCTTCACATTTTCAACGAATTGCCAGATTACTACAGCTATCTGGGATATGACATAACAACTTATTTTGTTCATGCACTTCGACAATATGGCAAGACATTCCAATACTGCATCTCTCCTACTGACATGGAACCCAATCCACGCGGAATTTTCCTAAATTTTGATTTCAAACGTGCAGACCCATACAGCGGCTTTGAGAATAATGCTGTGTTTATGATATACTACGACAATAATCTAAAAATGCACAAGATAGAAAACCTGGGCTCAAACTTAGAATAACATTATTATCTTAAAACGTGGATTAGAATAAATAGAATTATTGGAATAATTAAAGTCCCACAGAATCAAATAATTAATCATGCCTTTAGTGCCAATTTTCTGCCGATAACCAATACCAGCCAAATAGCTTTTGGTCCAATACGGCTGGGTCGTATAATTAAAATCAATTCTCAACCTCTCATACTCACCATGTAATACAACATAACTGAGCGGATATGCTTCGACAAAAGCACTTCCTCCATAGATATTACCACGGGTGTGAAAATACTTATTAGAACTATAAACATAAGTCATACTCACACCTGCTAAAAAGTACGAAGTTATATAATGCCCAAGAGCTGGCGACACACGTATAAGTGTATTTGTCCCCAACTGCAAGCCAAAGTCGCCACCAAACACAAATTTCGAGACCTTTGCCGTGGTATCCTTTTGTTTCTTTCCCAGCTGTTGTCTTTCGTATTGTTCAAACTGTGCAAAGGTCTGAGAAACAATGAGTAAACTTATTAGCAAAACAACGACTCTTTTCATATTCATAATTTTTTGTCTAAAAACATATTTCACTGCATTATTCAACTCGCTTTATGTGTGCCCCAATACTGCTCAAACGCTGCTCCAGATTTTCATAACCCCTGTCTATTTGGTCAATATTATCAATAATACTCTGACCCTGAGCCGAAAGAGCTGCAATAAGCAATGCTACTCCTGCGCGAATGTCTGGTGAAGTCATGCGTGTCCCACGCAAATCATATTTTCTGTCCAGGCCAATAACAGTGGCACGGTGCGGATCGCACAAAATAATCTGCGCGCCCATGTCAATAAGCTTATCCACGAAAAACAAACGGCTCTCGAACATCTTCTGATGAATCAAAACACTGCCACGAGCCTGGGTAGCCACAACCAGCAAAATACTCAACAAATCTGGCGAAACACCTGGCCAAGGCGCATCGGCAATCGTCATAATAGCGCCATCAATAAACGTCTCAATCTCGTAATGCTCATATTCGGGCACAATAATATCATCCCCGTCTCTGACAAGGCTAATGCCAAGCCGCTTGAAAGTACGCGGTATCATACCCAGATGTTCATAAGCAACATTTTTTATTCTAAGCTCAGAACCAGTAATGGCTGCCAGACCTATAAAACTACCTATCTCTATCATATCTGGCAGCAATGTGTGCTCTGTTCCGTCCAAGCTGTCAACGCCTTGTATGGTAATCATATTCGAGCCAATGCCAGATATTTTAGCGCCCATGCGAACCAGCATTCGCGACAATTGCTGAATATACGGCTCACATGCTGCATTGTAAATCGTTGTTGTTCCCTGTGCAAGTGTGGCTGCCATTACAACATTAGCTGTACCTGTAACAGATGCTTCGTCCAAAAGCATGTAATCTCCTGTCAGACCGTCGGCACTGAGGGAAAACGTACTTGTATCACGCAGGAACTCAAACTTTGCCCCAAGCTTCCGCAATCCGTAAATGTGTGTGTCTATTCTACGACGTCCGATCTTATCGCCGCCTGGCTTTGCCAAACGTACGCGGCCATATCGCGCCAGCAATGGACCCATCAACAGAACTGAACCACGCAATTTTGTTACTTTCTCGTAGAATTCCTGTGTGTCCATGTAATCGAGATTAATGTCCTTTGCCCTGAAGCTATATGACCCTTTTTTTATTTTTCGTACCTGCACGCCGAGGCTCCGAAGTATGTCTATCATTCGCATAATGTCCAGAATCTCAGGGATATTATGAATTATAACTTCCTTATCTGTCAGCAGTGTGGCTGCTATTACCTGCAATGCTTCGTTCTTGGCTCCCTGTGGAACGAGTGTGCCTTTCAATTTATATCCGCCATCTATAATGAACTTTGCCATTTTACCCGCTTTTTTTAGTTCAAAGTTAAAAACTGCGCTGTTGGATAAAAATTTTTTTTAACATAATGATTAAAAAAATAAATTTACACTAAATAAAAAATCTCATGACAATGAAACGATTTGTTGCTCTGTTGTTTTTGGTATCATTTTTCGTAACTGGCTTTGCCCAGACAGATACCCTGAGCCTGAATAGCATACTCTCGGGGGACTTTTATCCCAATTACGTCTGGGGCTTGGAATCTATGAACGATGGTGTTCATTACACAGCCGTATCTTTCCAAAACGGCGAATATCTGGTAAAATATTCATACCGCACAGGAAAAGCTGTAGACACTCTACTGAATATGAGCAAATTAGGTATTGGATTCGTATCTCCAGACTATACTTTTAGTTCTGATGAGAAAAAAATCCTGATTTACACTAATGCAAAACACATTTATCGACGCTCTTTTACGGCTAACTTCTATGTATATGATTTTGCACAGAAAAAACTCACACCTGTTTTGGATTCTACGCAGCGCATTGTTACTTTTTCGCCAGACGGTAATAAAGTTGCCTTCATGAGAGACAACAACCTGTTTATCAAAGATTTAAACACAGGAAAAATAAAACAAATAACCTTCGACGGGCTGCGCAATCACATTATAAATGGTGCGCCTGACTGGGTCTATGAAGAAGAATTTTCTTTCCGTCGTGCTTATCAGTGGTCCCCCGACGGTAATTACCTGGCATACATGAAATTCGACGAGTCCAAGGTTAAAACTTATACTTTGAAATTCTATCCCAAGGATTTTCGTAAGCCTTATCCCAGAATCTACACATACAAATATCCAAAAGCAGGAGAAGCTAATTCCAAGGTTACAGTCCACATCTACAATCTCTCTACTGGCAAAACCCTGCAAGTGCAGATAGACCAACCTTATGAGTATGTCCCTCGAATCAAATGGCGCCCAGATGGGAAATACCTTGCCATAGAAATAATGAACCGTCACCAGGATACTCTCCAGCTTTTGTATGCTAATCCACAGACTGGTAAATCATTCGTCTCTCTAATGGAAACAAACAAATATTACATAGAAGACGGCTTTTACGACAACCTGCGTTTTCTGCCAGACAATCATATCTTAGTTATGAGTGAACGCGACGGCTGGCGGCATTTTTATCTTTATGACTGGGACGGACATTTCATCAAACAACTCACAAAAGGAAATTGGGACGTAACAGACTTTATCGACTATGATCCACACCACAAAATCTTGTATTATCGTGCTGCTAAAAAATCTCCTATCGACCGAGAGGTCTATGCCCTGAACATAAAAACTGGGAAGGACAAGCTCTTTGCCGGGAAAGATGGCACAAATAATGTAGAGTTCAGCAAGACTTACAAATATTACCTCCTTTCTTACTCAAGTGCCACAACACCGCCATATTTCGCTATTTATAATAGCAAAAAACACCTTGTACGTGAAATTATTGACAACAAAGCTTTACTCGACAAGGTCAATAAATATGGTGGAATACACAAGACTTCCTTTACTTTCACAACAGGTGACGGCGTCAAATTATGGGCATACCGCATCGTACCACCGGACTTTGATTCAACAAAGCAATATCCTGCAATTGTAATGCAATACAGCGGCCCTAACTTTCAAACTGTACTCAACTCATGGAGCTTCGGATGGGCAAATTATCTGGCAGCACAGGGCTTTGTAATCTTTGGCGTGGACACAAGGGGAACAGGAGCACGCGGCGAGCAATTCAGAAAAATAACTTACCTCCAGCTTGGCAAATATGAAAGTCAAGACCTAGCAGAAGCAGGGAAATACTTTGCATCTCTACCTTATATCAATGGCAAACGCCTTGGTCTGTGGGGCTGGAGCTATGGCGGATTCATGGTTCTATCCGTCCTGACAAGACATCCTGGTATTTATAACACTGGAATAGCCGTTGCCCCTGTTACTAGCTGGAGATATTACGACGATATTTACACAGAACGTTATATGCGTACACCACAAGAAAATCCACAAGGCTATGACCAAAATTCACCAATAACCTACGCAGCTGACCTTCAGGGACATTTGCTAATAATTCACGGCCTGGCCGATGATAATGTACATCCAGAAAATACTTTCCAGTTCGTAACACATCTTGTTATGGCAGGCAAACAATTTAAAATGCAGATTTATCCTAACAAAAACCATGCATTACCAGGCACTTATAAACACCTGTATCGCATGAAAACAAACTTTTTCAAACGCTACTTGATGAACTAATGCCAAAACACGGAGGTACTTGTACTAACAAAATTGAGTTAGGGATAAATTTCATAACAATCAAACAACAAAAGCTCGCAGACAGATTGCCTGCGAGCTTTTGTTGTAATTAGCTGGTAATATTTACGTGAGCATTTGCTTGGCTTTCTTAACAGCTTCTATAAACTGGTCTATTTCTTCGGTTGTATTGTACATCGCAAAGCTAGCACGCGCAGTGCCTGGTATTTTCAAGGCATACATAAGTGGGTGTGTGCAATGCTTGCCAGTACGAACAGCCACGCCCATTTGATCCAGAATCATCCCAACATCGTAGTTGTGAGCACCTTCGATGTTGAATGACAGGACGCTGACTTTGTTGTCTTGTTTGGTAGCGTAGAAAGTAACACCGTCTATTTGCTGTATTTTTTCAATAGCATAATTGAGCAAATGTTTTTCGTATTTAGCAATTTCCTCGATTCCGATTTGCGAGACATAGTCGAGAGCTGCCTTTAGACTGTATGCCCCCACGTAATTGTTTGTACCTGCTTCGAATTTCAGCGGAAGGTCTTGGAAAATCGTATCTTCTATGGTTACATCCTTTATCATGTCGCCGCCATATTGATAAGGTGGCAATTTGTCCAGCCATTCTTCTTTGCCATAAAGAACACCAATACCTGTCTCGGCATAGATTTTATGACCCGAGAATGCAAGAAATTCACAATCAAGCTCCTGTACATCGATTCTTTCGTGCTGAATAGATTGCGCTGCATCTATTAGTACAGGGACATCGCGTTCATGGGCAAAATCAATGAATTTCTTGATAGGATTAATTGTGCCAAGGCTGTTGGATACATGCAACAATGCCACAATCTTGGTTTTCGGTGAAAACAGTTTCGTATATGCTTCAAAATCCAATTGATAATCGTCGGTAACAGGGACTGCCTTAATCTTAGCGCCTATCCGTTTAGCTATCTGTTGCCAAGGTACAATGTTGGAATGGTGGTCCATTACTGTGATGATGATTTCATCACCAGGTTTTATGAACGCCTGAGAAAAAGTGGTGGCAACAAGGTTAATGCTTTCAGTAGTGCCGCGGGTAAAGATTATTTCATAATCATGCCGAGCATTTATAAAGTGCTGTACGGTTTTACGTGCTTGCTCGTAAAGGTCAGTGGACAAATTACTTAGATAGTGGACGCCACGATGGACATTGGCATTTTTCTTTTTATAGAAATCTGCAACAGCCTCTATCACTGCAGTAGGTTTCTGCGTAGTTGCAGCATTGTCAAGGTACACCAGGGGGTAACCATTGACCGTCTGATCCAAGACTGGGAAGTCTTTCCTGATTTTTCGGACATCGAAAGCCATAGCTATATTGTTTTAATGTTTGACTAAAAGTAAGGAAATTTTCCTTATCCAAAAATGTTGTGTATCACAAATTTATTTTGAAAAAAGCAATACCAATACTTAGTGAATATCCTGTTGATTAAATAATTATATCCTTCAGCAAGGAGAGTATCTATTCTTTTAGTTTGAGATTAATTTGTCTTCTCAGAAGATTTCTGGGTTTTGTAATGTTAATTTTCTCTGTGTAAAGAGTCTGCCCATTATATTGATTTTGTATTAATAAGTGATATTCATGATAAGGCTGAGTAATAAAGATGAATTTACCCTTCTTATTAGGTGTAGCAGAATATTCTTTACCAGTTATCATATCTTTAATCTTGACTATCAAGTTATTAGGTTTCTTAAATCCTTTGAGAAAGCAGATATTTATCATGTAGTCCTTTTTGA
The DNA here is from genome assembly GCA_027015275.1 of Bacteroidales bacterium. Classification (GTDB taxonomy): domain Bacteria; phylum Bacteroidota; class Bacteroidia; order Bacteroidales; family S143-33; genus S143-33. The sequence continues at coordinate 6,633 of JALWCU010000251.1, forward strand.
GATAATTAAACTCTACTTTAAAAATATCAGTACTACCAAGAGTACCTGGCCTGTTCGAGGCAAAGAATGCAGTGCTCGAGTCCACAGGATAGAAAAAAATATCATTAAATATTGTATTAACAGGGTATCCCAAATTTTGAGCAGCACCCCAGGTGCCAAACTCGTCCAGCTCAGAGACGAAGATATCATAGCCACCCAACGAATTATGCCCAGTGGAAGCAAAATATAGATGCCGCCCATCTGGTGTTATATATGGCGAGTCTTCATCACCAGCAGTGTTAATATTTGGTCCCAGGTTAACTGGCTTGGTCCATGTTCCATCGTCTAATAATTTTGACATCCAGATGTCCATACCGCCATATCCGCCAGGTCTATCAGATGAAAAATATAGATACCGTCCATCAGATGAAATACTGCCATGGTTTTCTGAATAAGCAGTATTAATGGGATGTGGAAATTTGTGTAACCTGGTCCAACGGCCATTGATGAGTTTTGCCCAATAGAGATTACCGCGAGCTTCATCTTTGTAAATAATAGCAATTTTATTGTCCGGATTCAGGCTACATGTCGCCTCATTAAAGAGTGTATCAAGGACTTTAACAGGTTGGGCATTAGTCCATTTGTTCTGCTTAGGGATATACTGTGAAAAATATATGTTTTCGTCGTATTGCTTGTCTCTGTATAAGACAGACTCGGCATTCCTCTTGCGACGAGAAGTAAAAAGCAGGACATTATTATCCTTATCAAAAATGGGAGAATGCTCTGTGTAAATGGAATTTACAGCTTTTCCAAGATTAGTTATCTTGACTGAGCCCGAGACTTTTGCGTCTATCGAGTCGAGCAGATCCCCAACAATTAATAAAAAATCATCCGGCAGAAAAGTTGTTTGATTAAGACGCTCTAAAATTCTGACCGCACTATCCAGATTGTTGGTAAGATAAAAAGAATAAGCTTTGTAAAAACGCAGGGCAAACAGGCTCATACGCTTTCTATATCTGGGACGGAAGAGCTCCTCCGCTTGTTTGAATTCCAGTAATGCACTATCGGCTTTGCCCTTGGTATGCAAGTATGCAATACCCAGCTTGTAATAATACTCTGGATTCCTCGGGTCAAAGTTTATCATTTGTTTATAAAGACGACGAGCGCCTGAAAAGTCTATGTTATAAAAAAGCCTAAGAGATGTTGGCAAAGAGTCTTGCTTTGAGTCTATCGTCTGCGACCAGAGGGCAATGGAAAATAGACTAATTATGTATAAGACCAGAATTTTTTTCATGAGTAAAAATGTATAAACGCTCGTTGCTTAAATATTGTGAACTAAGCAAAGAACCAGAAATTTTGGGTGCTTCAAGTCCCTCTAAAAATAATAAATTTGCAATAAAAATTCTACTTTCATCCCACAAATCACTTGTTATAAAAGAGCTAATCAATTTTGTTCCTCCTTCGACAATCACGCTTTGGACATTCATTTCATACAACTTTTGTGCAATTATTTCAGTATTATAAAACTTACTGTCTCTGAGGCAAATAGTCTGCGTAGAATCGTCGAAGATATTTGAATCCTTGGGAATACGATTTTTAATATCAATGCACACTCTAAGAGGAGATTTGCCATGCCAATAACGCACGTTTAGCCTGGGATTGTCCTTAAGAACAGTGTTTGTACCCACTAATATTGTTTGCTCTTCGCTGCGCCAGCGATGGACGAGAGTGTGTGCTACCTGACTCGTTACTGGCGTGGGCTGCCGTTTTTGCACTTCTCGCTTGATATCGATATATCCGTCAGCTGTCTGAGCCCATTTAAGAATAATGTATGGCCGTTTTTTTTCGTGAAAAGTAAAAAAGCGCCTATTTATCCAACGAGCTTTTCCCTCGAGCACGCCCACAGTAACATCTACTCCAGCCGAGCGCATCCTGGCTATTCCCCTACCAGACACCTTGCTTGACGTATCCACTGTGCCCACCACTACACGCGGTATTTGTTTGCTGACGATCAGGTCAGCGCATGGCGGAGTCTTGCCATAATGTGAACATGGCTCGAGATTAACATAAAGCGTTGATTTGTGGAGTAATTCCTTGTTTCTCACGCTATTGATAGCCATTACTTCCGCGTGTGGCTGGCCAGAGTGTAGATGATAGCCTTCGCCAATAATATGATTGTTGTAAACTACGACCGAGCCCACGACAGGATTGGGATATGTCTTACCCAGGGCATTTTCTGCCAGCTCAAGACAACGCTGCATGTATTTCTCATCCTGTGTCATGCCAGAGAATTTTCTAAAATTTGTGCAATACTACCATTACTAACATGGAATATTTTGTAATCAACTTCCAGATTATGAAATATTTGCTTTAGTCTCTGCTCGTTGGTGTGTGTAATGAATATCTGTCCAAAAACGTCTCGCGATACCATGCCTACGAGCTTTTCGACGCGCTCAGGGTCAAGCTTATCAAAGATGTCATCGAGAAGTAAAAGTGGTTTTACCCTCAGATGTTCACGAATAAAATCATGTTGTGCGAACTTCAATGCAATAAGAAACGACTTTTGCTGACCTTGAGAGCCGAACTTGCGTATTGGCTGGTCATTAATAAGCAGGGACAGGTCGTCGCGATGAATGCCGGCATAGGTATATTCCAACGCAATATCCTTACTGATGTTTTCCTTAAGAAGCAGGCGCAGATCAGCACTGTTCAGGTGTGAGCGGTATTTTATGTTTATTTGCTCTTTGTTGCCTGAGATTATGTTGTAATAATGCTGAATTATTGGCACGAGCTCTTGAATAAATGCACTACGGCGCTGGTGTATATATCCGGCTGCTTCGGATAGCTGCTCATCCCATAGCTCCAAGGATTCCTGATCAACATAATGTTCGCGGGCAAAAGTCTTAATGAGTTTATTCCTTTGCTGTAATATCCTGCGGTAGGATGTGAGGGCTGTCATGTATTTTATATCAGCCTGGGAAATAATCATATCCATCAGACGGCGGCGCTCTTCGCCCGTACCTGTTATGAGCTTTATGTCATCTGGCGTGATGATTATTGCAGGTATCAATCCAATGTGATGAGAAAGACGCTTGTATCTTTTACCGTTACGCTTGACGTTTTTCTGGTCTTTCTGAAAATTAATGAGTATCTCTTCCCGCACACCAAGACGCTGATATATGCCTTTCAGCATAAAAAAATCTTGTTCATGTCTAATATTCTGCAAATCCGAGGTTGGGAAATAGCTTTTGGTAAAAGACAGATAAAAAATAGCATCCAGAATGTTCGTCTTGCCTGCACCATTGAGCCCAACGAAACAGTTTATCTTTTTATTCAGAGTCAAATCCAGGTCACTGATATTCTTGAAGTTTGTAATATGTAGATTTTCTAAAACCAACTGCATGCTAAGTGAAGTTTTTTAAATTGCTGATTAAAAGCCAAGACCAAATTTTTTTCTGAACTCGTCGAGCTTTGGATTTTTCTTGACCAGATGCTTGAATTTTTCCTCGTTTGTGATAGGCCGACGTTTTATGTTTGTCTGGCCTACTTTGAAAACAAGCTTAAAGTCCAGCCCAAACCGCTCTTTCAGGTAGCTGGTGATCTGAAACGTCATTTTCTCAAAACTTTGCTTAAGATTATCGTTCATAACAACCAAAGTTATGTGATTACCGTTGAGCACAGGCTTTAGCTCATGTAGGACAGCCCAGAGTCTTTTGTTACTGGATTGCAAGAATTCATCTGCAAAGTCCTCGATAGCCTTTTTTACAGTCTGTTGTGTAATTTCCCTGTTTTCTAGCGCAGAAGCATTGCTATTTGCTCCCTGCTGATTGTTTTTTTTTT
>JALWCU010000252.1 GCA_027015275.1 Bacteroidales bacterium
AAATCTGATAATATACATTCCTTCAGGCAGTCGGCTAAAGCCAGTTAAGGTGTATTCCAGCTGATTGCCATCCAGATTAAAACTATTTTGCATAAATTCCCTTCCAGACATATCATATACAGAATAATCAACCCTCTGAGCCCACAAAAGATTATTTGCATTTATTCTGAGACGAATAACATCCCTAACCATAGTATTAAACTTAAAATCAGGACTCTGCTTAATATCATCAACAGAAGTATATGCTGGCTTTGCGTCGATATATAGCTTCATCATGATTGGCAAGTGGTCAGAATTATTCTTCAAAGCAGTGAGTACATTAGCCGGGACAGAATTATTCCCATTATAATCCACTGCATCATTAAGATGCTTTCCATCTTGGCCTATAACTTTGAATGTTGAGCTCAAGGCCTTAACACCCATAGAACCATCCTTCAGGGGCTCTGTATAAAGCATAAAATCAAACCTATCATCCAGTCCGCCGCCTGACAAACAATTATTACCATAATAATTTGTTGACTGCGTATGATACATCACATAATCAGGATTATCATGCCAATCTCCCGCTGGCCCTGGATCATAAAAACGATATTGACTATTAGTTGGATTTACTGCATTTTGATATGCCTGCTCAGAGGAAGAGTATAAATTAAAGTCCCCCATAAATAAATAATTATCCTGACCGTGGGAATTGATAAACTGCATTAAATTTGATACACCATCTGCCCTATCCTGTGCATCTTCGGAAGTGTTTCCAGCCTTGAGATGTGCTACTATCACATCGAGAAAAACAGTATCCCCCTGAGCCAGTCCCGCTGTCTTGAAATAAAATCTATGTACGTATATATCTCGTGGGTAAGCCGAAACTACATAAACAGCTTTCTCAGCTAGCTTTCTTGCATTATAATATACCTGTGGAGTCAGATAACTACCCATTACCTTACTGTGCTTGTAAAACTTAAACCCATTGAGCAGAAAAGCATTATTAAGCAAATAATTCTGATAAGTACTATCAGCTGTCATTTCATTCACGCCAAAAATATCTGGTTTCAAATAACTTACAATAGTTTTAATATAGTCAGTCTTTGTAGCTACATTATTATTTTGTTCTGTACAAAAACTGGTATATAGACCATAATAAGTCAAGTTATACTGTACAACGACAATCGTATCCTGCGCTGACAATAAAACAGCGAACAACATAAAAAATACAAGGGTAAAAATTCGTCTCATAATGCTTGAAATTTTAGCTTTAAACACAAAAATACTCGTTTGACAGGAAAAAGCTTCGTCTAAGCACAAAAATATTTGTTAAATGCACAAAAAAACGGCTGCCGCACCGTCTTTATCACATATTTATCTTTCAAGCAGTGCGGCAGCCTTATACAATATAATGCACTGATATTAACGCAAGTGCGATTTATCAGGGAACGGAGGATGCGGCGTAATTTTCTGTGGATATTTCTTCATCAACTTTAATGCCACCTCAATAGCTTTGTCAAGCTGTGCATCCTTGCCACGATAAATGTCAGCTGGGTTGTCGTCAACAACAATATCAGGATCAACACCGTGACCTTCTACAATCCACCTCTTACCATCGGCAGAATAATGACCAAATTCCGGTTTGTTCAAGAAACCACCATCTATAAATGGTAAACTGCCACGAATACCTGTAACGCCGCCCCATGTACGAACGCCAATCACAGGTCCAATCTTATAATGCTGGAATTGATATGCGAACAGGTCACCGTCGGAAGCCGAATACATATTCACGAGCAGTACCTTTGGTCCTACCTGTGTCTGCTCTGGAATAGGACCAGTCGTAGGTATATTACGTGCCATACCTTGCATTATCATCTGACGTCTCAAACGCTCAATGATCATAGGCGATACATTGCCACCACCATTACCACGATCATCAATTATCAATGCTTTCTTTCTCAGCTGTGGATAAAAATACTTAACAAATTCATTTAGTCCTTCGCTCAGCATGTCAGGAATATGAATATAACCTACCTGGCCATTAGTCTTCTCACTAACATATTTCAAATTATGCTGTACCCAATTATAATAATACAAATCAGCTTCACTCTTAAGAGCATTAACAACAACTTTACGCGAAGAGCTCAAGCTTGGCTTCTGACCTACAGTAAGCTCAACTTCCTTTCCGCCTTTACCAACAAGCAACTGATAAATGTTATTCACCGTGTTTGTTGGCACACCATCTATTGCCAAAATATAATCACCTACATGAACATTAACACCAGGAGCAAGGAGCGGACTCTGCAAATCCTTGGACCAGGTAGCACCATCAAGAATCTTAACAATTCGGAAATAACCTGTCTTGGGGTCTTTCTGGAATCTTGCACCCAACAAACCGGTGTAAATACGCTTTACTTCAGGACGGTCGCCGCCACCAACATAAGCATGTCCAATGTCCAGCTCACCAATCATCTCTCCAATTATATAAGTCAAATCATTACGATTGTGAACATAAGGCACAAGGACTGCATATTTATCATGAATAGCCTTCCAATCCAATCCATGCATATTCGGATCATAGAAGAAATCACGCATCTGACGCCAAGCATCATTGAAAATCTGGTTCCATTCTTTCGGATAATCAACATATAACTGCATGCCACTCAAATCAACAAATTTATTAATCTTGATTGGCCCAGTAGGTAGATTAATCACTGCATACTTACCTCTACCCTTACGAACTAACATCTTCTTGCCATTAGCTGAAATAATGAAAGAAATATCCTGGGCTAATGGCGTTGCCTTCTTGGCTTTCAAGTCATAAACATAAGCCGTAGAATGATCATCGTTAAACTTACGTGAGACGTAATAAAGTTTACCACCGACAGCATATAAATCGTAATAATTGGCAGGACGGACAGGAACAGCTACAATACGATGGCTAATATTCTTAAAATCAATATTAACCTGGACACCGGTCTTTCCCTTGTCCTGGTGGGAACTCTGCTCTTGTGCAGGTTTATCTTCAGCAGGTGCAAATGGATTAGCTACATTTTTATTAAGCAGAATCAAATATGGACGCTCCATGTCTTTATAAGCATAATTCCATTCTACATCACTATAAATAGGGTTAAAAGAGCGCTGAGATACAAAAACAATATACTTACCATCATCGCTAAAACGAGGTGAATACGAAGCATACCAGCCATCAGTTATCTGATGCCTCTTACCAGTCTGTGTGTTATAAACCCAAATACTTTGCAACATTTGCCATGTCGGTTTGGAATATACTATCCAGCGGCTATCTGGAGACCAGGCATAATCTGTAATTTCCCAGCTCTCACCTTTATCAACTTCTATAATTTTTTTGGCATGAATGTCCACATAACGCAATCTCAACTTCTCGTCATTAAACAAAAGTTTTGTCCCATCTGGCGACCACTTAAAACGAAAATAATAAGTGTCAGCACCCTTTGTAATCTGTATAGGAGGCTCGCTCCCATCAGCCTTCTGAATATAAAGCTCATACTCACCTGATTTATCACTTATATAAGCGACATAATCTCCCTTAGGCGACCACTTAACCTCACGCTCGAAAACTCCTTGCGTACGTGTAATATTCTTTGTAACTCCGTCTTTAACAGGCACAATAAAAATATCTCCACGCCCAGAGAATACCAGTTTACTACCATCCGGCGAAATGTCCCCACTCTCGATATACTTAGAAGCATCAACGATTTTATTCCTTGTACTAGCAAAATCATTATCAATATAAACATGTATTTGCTTAAGCTTACCTGTTGGAATATCGTAATAATAAAGATACCCACCATTCTCAAATACTATCTTATCCGTACCAATAGAGGGAAACTTGACGTCATAATTTGTAAAATTAGTAATCTTCTTGGTCTGCTTTGTTGCCAAATCATAAACAAATAAATTCATAGTACGATCCCGGTCAGAAGCAAAGAAAATCTTGTTTTTATACCACATTGGGAAAATATCCTGGGCAGGATTCTCAAAAAGCCTCTGAGCTTTGCCAGTTTTGTAATCATAAATCCAAATATCATCGGCCATACCACCACGATAATACTTCCATGTACGGAATTCGCGAAAGATACGGTTAAAAGCTAATTTCTGACCATCTGGTGAGAATGAACAAAAACCTCCGTCCATTACCGGTACTTCTTCTGGCATATCACCCTTTAGATCCACCAGATACAACTGGCCACGGAAAGAATTAAACGAATGCATACGTGAACGGAAAATAATCTTCTTACTATCTGGAGTCCAACCCATTACAATGTTATTAGGCCCCATACGGTCTGATACATCATCCCTATTCAAAGTAGCTGTATAGGTCAATCTCTTGGGCACCCCGCCTTGTACTGGCATTACATAAACCTCAGTATTCCCATCATACTGGCCAGTAAAAGCTATCCATTTACCATTAGGAGAAATCTTGGCAAACATCTCATACCCCGGAGCTGATGTCAACCTTCTGGCTATACCGCCATTAATATTGACAATATAAAGATCACCAGCATAGGTAAAGACTACCTTATCGCCTCTTACATTCGGAAAACGCATTAAACGAGCTTCACTCGTCTGCTGTGCATTGAGCGCCATCACACTCAAGACTGTAAATAACAGTAACAAAAGCCTTTTCATTTTCTAAAATTTAAACATTTGCTTAAACAAATTTAAAAGCATTAACCAAGCCTGCAAACGTTTTAGCAAAACATTCACCTATTTTTATTTTTTTTATGTTAAGGAAAATAAATGAAAAAGAATAACTATAGTGCATGTAACATACTAAAAAGCAGTAGATTAACAAGAAATATTACACATAAAGCCAATTGCTACCGAGAACTTTTTTCTGTTTTCTCTATCAATATACCAAATATAATAAGCAGCAGCCCTACAAATGTTGTCAAATACAACTTCTCTCCAAGAATATAATGTATAAAGACAAGGGACAAAAAAGGCGAAAGAAACACTAAATTACTTATTTTGGCAGAAGACGTGGTCAAATGCATGGCCATCATCCACAAGAAAAAGGTAAATCCCATTTCAAACATACCAATATAAACAGGACCCAGCACATGCCAATCAAAACGAAAATCAAATCCTCCTACCAAGACCATTATCAACAATAAATAAAAAACACCAAAGACAAAGCTCATAAACAATTTCAAAATCTCATCCCGCTGATCTCTTACATTATATATCCAAAAAAGCGCCCAAAAAACAGAACTTGCCACAGCCAAACCTGCTCCAAGTGGCTGCTCAATCTTAAACTGGGCTATCCTACCCTGTGTAGATATAATAAATGCCCCAAAAAAACCTACTACCACACCAATAGTCTGACACCATGTTAATTTCTGCTTTAATAAAGGCACAGACAAGAGAGACAAAACAATAGTCCATGTATAATTCAAAGGCTGGGCAACCTGTGCAGGCAGCATATCATAAGCCTTAAAAAGCACCAAATAATATGCAGTGGGCGAGAGCAAACCCATCAAAGCAGAGTTGAGCAAATCCTTTTTGCTCTGAGCAAAAACCCGATTCCACCTCTTCGTAAGAGTCAAAATCACCGAAAAAATCACAACACTGGTCAAACTGCTAAGAAAAATCAACTGTAAAGGCGAAAAAAAACGCAGCGACAGCTTAAAAGCCGTCGCTACCGTTGACCAGAAAAACACAGAACTTAAAGCAAATAGATATGATTTACTTTGTCTGTTCATCCATTAGCTCATTAAAAATCTGAATATATTTATCAGACAAATAATCATAATTCATATTCTTTTCAAGGAACTCTCTACCTCGACGTCCTATTGCGTCGAGTTCTTCCTTAGGCTTCTTGGAATACTCAATAATTTTCTGTGCCAGGATATCAGGTCTTTCAGCAGGTAACATCTCGCCGCAGCCTACTTCTGGTACAATATCAGTATCACACGAACAAGAAATAAAAATAGGACGTGCCGAATACAAATAGTCTATATATTTATTAGGTGAAATACCATACTTATAAATTGTTTTATTCCTAAAAGTATGTACCACAACACCACATTTTTTCAAAAAAGAGACAACCTGGTTTTTATTAACCCTGGGTAAAAAAACAATATTATCTAACTTCTGCTCTTTTGCCAATCTCACAACATTTTCTTTGACAGGGCCATCCCCCATCATAACGATTGCTATGTTATCTTCACCGTGCTCTTTTAATATTTTTGCTACTTCAACAAACTGTTCCAATTTATACGCCAAGTTAAACCCTCCTGCAAAACCTACAATAAACTTGTCTTTGGGTATCATTCGCTCAACTTCCTGGGGCAGAGGCTTCTGACTTTCCATAAACTCCGGATCATAGCCTTGCCCTATGTGCTTAAAACGGAAAGGTTTATCAATAACATCCTTAATATGCAAATCCAAACTTGGCATAGTACCAACGATATAATCTGCATTCTCATAAGCTTTTTGCTCTACCCAGGCAAGAAACTTCACTACTGGATTCTTAGGCGAAACATTTAATAATTCTACTAAAGACATAGGCCATATATCCCTTACTTCAAAAACAAACTTAGCTCCATATTTCTTCTTAAATCTTATCGCTGTTAATGCCGTGAGCAAGGACAAAGAAGAGACCAAAATAACATCCGGCTTCTCAAACTTCAGCTTTCGAGGAGCGCGAGCAAGCATATACTCAAAGATAAACCAACTGGCAATACGCTTCAAATTTGCACCGAGCTCAATCTTAGGACCTTTAAGCACAATGTATTCAAAACCATCAATCTGTCTTACCCAGGCGAAACCTTTTACTTTCTTATAAGTTATTGACGAGGCCGAAGTAATAGCTGTAACATCAATGCCTTTACGTGCAAAGTATTTAGAAAAAAAATAGTGGCGAGTTACATAAAAACTGTCATAAGGAACCTCAAAATACTTAGTAATATACCAAAGCTTCATATTCTATCCTTTAAAAATTCCACAAAAAAAAGCCCAGCAGCATGCTGCTGGGCTTCAAATATAAAATTTTTATATAAAATTACATATTATTCTACGTCTTCTTTTGTCTCCTGGTCGCTCTCTTTATTCTCTTCCTCTGCTTTTTCTTCAACTTCTGGAGTGTTCTCCTGCCTTTCTGTTATCTCTTCCGGCTGTTTCTGCTCTGTTTTTTCTTCAATCTCAGTCTCTTGGGTCTCTGTTATCTCGTCGGTTTGTGTCTGTTCTTCTACAGTCTCCTCCACAGTTTCTTCTGTTACTGCCTGTTCTTCTACCTGCGATTTTTTCTTACTGCCACCACGTCTTACTCGACGCTTCTTAGCACCAGCTGTTTCGCTTGGATTCTGTGTATAAACTTCATTGAAATCTACTAATTCTATAAGAGCCATTTCTGCGCCATCACCTTCACGTGGTCCAAGCTTTAAAATTCGTGTATAACCGCCCGGACGATTTTCTGCTTTCTTGGCTACCTCATGGAAAAGCTCTGTAACAGCATATTTATTACGTAAATAGCGAAATGCTATACGACGATTGTGAGTAGTATCTTCTTTAGCACGTGTGATGAGCGGCTCTACAAAACGACGCAATTCTTTAGCTTTTGGCAATGTAGTTTTTATTCTCTTGTGCATTATCAGAGCCACTGCCAAGTTGGACATCAGAGCTTTGCGATGCTCAGCTTTACGTCCCAGATGATTAAGTTTATTTCTGTGTCTCATTTGCTCTTGGGTTTAACAATTAATTTAGTACAACAAAGATAAATTATTCGCTTTCTTCCTCTAATTTGTATTTAGCAACGTCCATTCCAAAATCAAGACTATAGTTATCAAGCAATTCCTCGATTTCTGCCAATGATTTCTTGCCAAAATTACGGAACTTAAGTAAATCTTCCTTTTGATACTGAACCAGGTCCCCTAAGGTATTAACGCCCGCGGCCTTAAGACAATTTAGAGCACGTACTGACAAATCTAAATCTACCAATCGTTTCTTCAAAATCTGGCGCATGTGCAAGATTTCCTCATCTAGTTCTTCTTCGTGCTGCTTTTCTTCTTCTTCGATAGTGATTTTCTCATCTGAGAAAAGTAAAAAGTGCTGTATCAATATCTTAGCTGCTTCTTTCAATGCTTCTTTGGGATGAATAGAACCATCAGTTTTAATCTCTATAACCAATTTTTCATAGTCTGTCTTTTGTCCAACGCGATAATTTTCTACACTGTATTTGACATGGCGTATTGGTGTAAAAATTGAATCTATGGCTATTGTCCCAAAAGGCATATTATCTGTCTCGTTACCTTCGGACATAACATACCCACGACCTTTTTCAATCTCCAATGTCATCTCTAGCCTTACATTTGGCTCCATGTGAGCTATTACAAGGTCTTTGTTTATAACCTCATATACTCGCAAATACTCATCTAAATCTCCTGCTTTGAACTCTTCCTGTCCTGTGATAACAAGGCTTATCTTTTCGTAATTCTCTTCTGTGTTTAGCTTCTTTCTGAACCTAACTTGCTTGAGATTGAGAACAATATCTGTCACATCTTCCAATACGCCAGGGATTGTGCTAAACTCATGATCAATACCTTCTATTTTTATTCTGGTAATAGCATAACCCTCCAAAGAAGAAAGCAACACTCGCCTGACAGCATTACCTATAGTGTGTCCGAACCCCGGTTCAAGAGGACGAAATTCGAAAATGCCGTGAAAATCATCGGCTTCTATCATTACAACCTTATCAGGTCTTTGAAATTCTAAAAGAGCCATATAGTCTCTCTGTTTTTTATTTTTTACAAAAAACAGTCTGCCACCTTTTGCAGTGACAGACCAAATGAACATACTACTTAGAGTACAACTCTACAATAAGCAGCTCGTTAATATTCTCAGGAATCTCTTCACGTGTTGGACGATAAAGAAATTTTCCTGCCAATAGATTCTCATCCCATTCCAACCAGGGATATTTATTTGCTCTCTTAGACTTAATAGAATCTTGTACTACTTCCAGAGTCTTTGATTTCTCACGAACTGCTATAATATCGCCTTCACTAACAAGATATGAAGGTATATTAACTATTTTACCGTTAACGAGTATATGCTTGTGCGAAACTAGCTGTCGTGCAGCTGGCCGAGACGGTGCTATACCCAGACGATAAACAACATTATCAAGACGTGATTCCAAGAGTTGCAGCAGGATTTCACCTGTCTTCCCCTTCATTCTCTGAGCCTTCTTAAAGAAGTTACGGAACTGACGCTCATACAAGCCATAGATGAACTTAGCTTTCTGCTTTTCGTTCAACTGCATGCCATAGACTGATTGCTTGCGACGTTTACGTGAACGGCCATGTAATCCAGGTGGATACTTACGACGTTCAAAATTCTTATCCGGTCCGTAAATAGGCTCACCGAAACGTCTTGCTATCTTTGTTTTTGATCCTGTATATCTTCCCATGTCTGTAGTTTTTTAATTAAAATATTATACACGACGACGTTTTGGTGGACGACAACCATTATGAGGTATTGGTGTAATGTCAATAATCTCTGTAACTTCTATCCCAGCTGCTGCGATTGCTCTTATAGCAGCCTCGCGTCCATTACCCGGTCCCTTAACAAAAACTTTTACCTTTCTGAGACCAAGTGCATAAGCTTCTTTTGCACAATCTGTTGCTGCTACCTGTGCAGCGTAAGGTGTATTCTTCTTAGACCCTTTAAAGCCCATCTTACCAGCTGAAGACCAGCTGATTGCCTGACCCTGAGTATTTGTCAAGGTAACGATTATATTATTGAACGAAGAATGAATATGGGCTTCACCAATAGGCTCAACTACAACCTTCTTCTTACGTTTGGTCTGTTTTGTTTTCTTAGCCATAGGATTAACTAAATTTTAATTATTTACGAGGTGCTTTCTTCTTGTTAGCAACTGTCTTACGCTTACCTTTACGTGTACGGGCATTTGTCCTTGTACGCTGTCCTCTGACTGGTAATCCCTGACGATGACGAATCCCACGATAACAGCCTATCTCCATCAAACGCTTGATATTCATCTGTACGCGAGTACGCAAAGCACCTTCAAGTGTATAATCTGCAACAACTTGACGTATGCGTGCTATCTGCTCATCGTCCCACTCTTTAACCTTAAGCTCTGGGTCAACATTTGCCTTCTGAAGTATCTCATTTGCCCGAGAGCGCCCGATACCATAAATATATGTAAGCGCAATCTTGCCTCTTTTTTCTTTTGGTAAATCAACACCGACTATACGTGCCATTTGTTAATGATTTGATTAAGTTAAACTTTTGTTTTTATAAGCAGAGTGCAAAATTAATTTTTTAATCAAGAAAAACAAAGAAATAATCATAAAAATTATTTACCTTGACGCTGCTTAAAACGTGGGTTCTTCTTATTGATTATATACACTCTTCCCTTACGACGGACAATTTTGTCCTCTGGATGACGTTTTTTGACTGAAACTCTTACTTTCATTTTATTTTGATTTTTACGTTTTTTAACTATAAACGACGAACAATTCGACCATTATTAAGGTCATAAGGACTCAACTCTACTCTGACTCTGTCGCCAGGTAAAATACGAATATAATTCATTCTCATCTTCCCAGATAAATGGGCTACTATTTCATGCCCCATATCCAACTTTACCCTAAAACGTCCATTTGCTAAAGCCTCTAAAACTTCTCCTTCTTGTACTATGTGTTTTTGTTTTGACATATTATAATTTTTGTGTTTATGGTGCGCTAATATAATCATTTTGTTCAATAGCCTCGTAAATATAATCAAAAGTCGATAAAATATCAGGTTCTTTATCCCTTATTGCTATAGACAGCTCATAATGTGCCGACGGTTTGCCATCCGCTGTGCGCACTGTCCAGCCATCCTTCTCGATATATATGTCATGCTTCCCCATATTTACCATGGGTTCGATTGCTATTGTCATACCATTTTTCAATCTTTTCCCATATCCCCTGATACCATAATTTGGCACAGCAGGATCTTCGTGCAAATGTCTGCCTACGCCATGCCCCGTCAGTTCTCTTACCACAGAGAAACCAAATTTCTTAACGTAATTCTCTACAGTAAAACCTATATCACCAACCCTATTGCCGACTTTGGCTTGTTCTATTCCTCTATAAAGCGATTCTTTTGTCGCTTTCATCAGTGTCCATACCTGCTGCGGCACTTCGCCCACAGCATAAGTAAACGCACTATCAGAATAATATCCGCCTAAAATTATTCCAGAATCTATCGATACTATATCACCTTCCTTTATGACATAATCACCCGGGATACCGTGCACTACCACATCATTTACAGAAATACAGAGGGTAGCAGGATACCCTCTGTAATGTAAGAAAGCTGGTTTACCACCATGATTTACTATAAAATCATAAGCTAATTTGTCTAATTCTATTGTTTTCACACCTGGCTTTATATGCTTTGCCACCTCTGCATGTAACTGACCTAATAAAATGTTACTTTTTCGAATTAGCTCTATTTCTTCGTCGCTCTTAATAATTACCATTTTCTTTCTCTTTATAAGGCTGCTCCATAGCCATATCGTGTTCTTGCAGCACTATTAGATAGAATGCCATCATAATGACGCATCTTCATGTGTGCATCAATCTGCTGCAATGTATCCAATATAACGCCTACAAGGATCAACAAAGATGTTCCGCCATAAAAAGCAGCAAATGCTCTGTTAACCCCAAGTTTTGTGGCAAATGCCGGCAGTATTGCGATAATTGCCAAAAGTATTGATCCAGGTAAAGTTATTTTAGACAAAATAGAATCAATATACTCAACAGTCTGTTTCCCTGGTTTTACACCGGGGATAAAGCCACCATTTCTCTTCAAATCATCTGCTATCTGCTGTGGGTTAATTATTACTGCCGTATAAAAATATGTAAAAAGAATTACCAATATTGCAAAGGTGAAATTATACCAGAATCCTGTAAAGTCGGAAAATGCAGCACCAATACCGCTCAATGTCTGTGACTTAAATCCCGTGAGCATTACAGGAAAAAACATCAAAGCTTGAGCAAAGATAATAGGCATAACACCTGCCGCATTGACTTTCAAAGGAATATACTGTCGCACGCCACCATACACCCTATTGCCCACAACACGCTTAGCATACTGCACTGGAATACGGCGAACTCCTTGTATCAACAAGACTGAGAACATAAAGACCAAGTAAAGTACTACCAGCTCAACTACGAATATTACAAGACCTCCTCCTGATACTTCCAGACGTGCTGCAAATTCATAAGAAAATGCAGCGGGAAGTCGCGCTATAATACCAATCATGATAAGCAATGAAATACCATTACCAATACCACGCTCTGTAATCTTCTCACCCAGCCACATGACGAAGATTGTACCAGCTGTCAATAAAAGCACAGAACTTATCCAGAATAATTTGTAATTCATAACTATTGCCGGTCCGACTGTGTTCTGCAAATTAACAATATAAGCAGGTGCTTGGAAAAGCAAAATACCTACTGTTAACCAACGTGTATATTGATTAAGCTTACGCCTACCACTCTCTCCTTCGTTCTGTAACTTCTGGAAATAAGGTACTGCCAACCCCAACAATTGTATAACAATCGATGCTGAGATATATGGCATAATACCAAGGGCAAAGATCGAAGCATTAGCAAAGGCTCCTCCCGAAAACATATTCAAAAGCGACATAATGCCACCCTGAGTCTGCTGACGCAAACCTTGTAACTGATGCGGATCGATTCCTGGTAATACTACATGAGCACCAAAACGATAGACAAGAATAAATCCAAGTGTTATTAAAATTTTCTGACGTAGGTCTTCAATTTTAAAGATATTCTTGATTATTTCAATTAACTTTTTCATCTCTACGAGAATTACGCGTTTAATTAGATAATGATAGCTTTGCCATCGAGTGATTCTATTGCTTGCTTAGCTGTTTTTGAGAAAGCATGGGCGTGTACTTCGAGCTTTTTAGTAATTTGTCCTCTTCCCAGAATTTTTACTTTATCATTTTTAGAAATAATTCCAGCTTTTCTCAGCACTTCTTCATCTATTTTGTCAACACCCATGCGCTCTGCCACGCGCTCAAGTGTATCGAGGTTAACAGCACGATATTCTACACGGTTACGATTTTTAAAGCCAAACTTAGGCGCACGACGAATGAAAGGCATCTGTCCGCCTTCGAAACCGATCTTATCGCTGTAACCTGAGCGTGACTTATGGCCTTTATTACCACGAGTAGCAGTCCCTCCATGACCACTACCCTCGCCACGTCCTATTCTTTTGCTTCTTTTGACTGCCCCTCTGGCAGGTTTGAGATTACTCAGATCCATAGCTTAATTTCATTTTTAATTTTCCACCTTTTCTACTTTAACAAGATGCTTAACCTTATTAACCATCCCCAGAATCTGTGGGGTAGCTTCGTGGATAACACTGTGATTAACGCGTTTGAGCCCCAATGCCTTAACAGTAAGTTTCTGTTTCTTGGGCATATCAATAATACTGCGTACTTGTGTAATTTTTATCTTTTCCATTTTACTCAGATTATTATCCGTTAAAAACTTTATTTACTGGCACACCACGCTGCTCCGCGATAGTATATGCATCTCTAAGCTCACTGAGAGCCTGAATAGTAGCCTTAACTACATTATGAGGGTTAGATGACCCCTTAGACTTAGCCAATACATCCTGTACGCCTGCGCTCTCGAGAACAGCACGCATAACGCCACCGGCTTTAACACCAGTACCTGGAGCTGCGGGCTTAATCAAAACACGTGCAGCACCGTACTTAGCTTCTTGCTCATGAGGAATTGTTCCTTTAATAATTGGCACTTTTATAAGGTTTTTCTTAGCCTTTTCTACCGCTTTTGCAATAGCAGCAGTAACCTCCTTGGCCTTCCCCAATCCATAACCAACAATTCCGTCTTCATTACCAACAACTACAAGAGCTGAGAAACTGATAGTACGTCCGCCCTTAGTAACCTTTGTTACACGCTTGATAGTAACCAAACGGTCTTTTAATTCAAGGTCACTTATATTTAATCTTCTACTTGTTGTTGCCATATACTTTCAAATTTAGTGTTATAATATTAAACCACCTTCACGGGCACCATCTGCAAGAGCCTTAACTCTGCCATGGTATTTATATCCATTACGATCGAACACAACGTTTGTTGTACCAGCTTGTTTAGCTTTCTGAGCCAAAAGTTGACCAACCATCTTAGCTTGTTCGGTCTTAGATTTACCTTCAAGCTGACCGGCCAATTCCTTAGAACGTGTTGAAGCTTCTACAATAGTACGTCCAGCTTCATCGTCTATAAGCTGTGCATAAATATGCTTATTACTCCTGAAGACCGTGAGCCTCGGGCGCTCTGGAGTACCATGTATTTTTTTCCTTATGCGACGCTTTATCTTGAGTCTTCTCTTTACTTTTTCTGCAAGAGCCATTTTAGTTTGATTTAAAAAGTTTAAACATTAAGCAGCACCAGACTTACCTTGCTTACGGCGAATTTCCTCGCCTACAAAGCGGATACCTTTGCCCTTATATGGTTCAGGTAGTCTAAATGAACGTATCTTTGCAGCCACCTGTCCCAGCAGCTGTTTGTCATAAGAAGTAAGTGTAACTATCGGATTTCCACGACGTTCCTGTTGTACTTCTACTTTTACTTCGGGTGCTATCTCCATCAGGATATTATGTGAATATCCAAGGTTCATGTCCAAGAGCTGACCATTGACCGAAGCCTTGTAGCCAACTCCGATAAGCTCCAGCTGAACCTTAAAACCTTCTGAAACGCCCTTTACCATATTGTTTATTAATGAACGATAAAGACCGTGCATTGACTTATGGTGCTTTGCATCAGAAGGGCGCTGTAATCTTATTTCCTTTTTCTCTTTATCAATCTCCACAGTTATATCAGGATGCACTTTCTGCTCCAACTTACCAAGTTTTCCCTTAACTGTAACCACATTGTTTTTATCAACGCTAACTTCTACACCCTCTGGTATTGGTATGGGTAATTTACCTATACGTGACATATTACCTTACTTTTTCAGGTTTAATAAACATAGCATAAAACTTCTCCACCGATACCCAAAGTGCGGGCTTCCTTATCGGTCATAACTCCCTGGGATGTGGATAAAATAGCGATACCAAGCCCATTCAAAACTCTTGGCAATTGATCCTTACCAACATATTTACGGTGGCCTGGTTTACTTACTCGCTTTAGATTCTTAATGGCAGGGGTGCTTGTTATCGGATGATATTTCAAAGCAATTTTTATTGTTCCCTGCGGACCATTATCATCAAACTTGTAACTTAAGATATATCCTTTGTCAAAAAGTATCTTAGTTATCTCTTTCTTCAAATTTGAAGCTGGTATTTCAACTACCTTATGACCTGCTCTAATAGCATTACGTATTCTTGTCAGGTAATCAGCAATTGGATCTGCATACATAACTTTGCGTTTTTAAAAATTTTACCAACTTGCCTTTTTAACTCCAGGGATAAGACCCTGAGAAGCTAAACGACGAAATTCAATACGGTTGATACCGAATTGACGCATATAAGCACGTGGACGTCCACTAATACGACAACGGTTACGAGCTCTAACAGGCGATGAGTTACGTGGCAAATGTTGCAACTCAAACATTGCTTCCAGATCGCCTTGTTTAACTCGTTTCTTGAGCTCGGCACGCTTAGCAGCGTACTTCTCTGCTAAACGACGACGCTTTACGTCACGGGCTTTTATTGATTCTTTAGCCATAATAACTTCTGTTTAATTGGTTTAAACATTACTTTTTAAAGGGCATTCCAAATGCTTCTAACAAAGCATAGCCTTCTTCATCTGTCTTGGCCGTGGTTACAAAGGTAATATTCATACCATTAATTTTGTAAATATTTTCCAGGTCAATTTCTGGGAAAATAATTTGCTCTTCAACGCCCATGGTATAATTACCACGTCCATCAAGCTTATTAGGCAGCCCGTTAAAGTCCTTGATACGTGGGATAGCAGCAGCAATGAGACGTTCCATAAACTCATACATGCGATCTCCACGTAATGTAACACGAGCACCTATATCACGGCCCTTACGCAACTTAAAATTATGAATATCCTTCTTAGCTTTAGTAGGAACAGCACGCTGACCAGCAATAGCTGTCAGCTCGTCAAGAGCTACTTCCAGGACACGTTTATCCTGGAGAGCTTTACCCAACCCCATGTTAATAACAATCTTTTCCAAGCGAGGTACCTGCATAATAGACTTATACTCAAAACGTTTCATAAGAGCAGGCACTATCTCCTCCTTATACTTACGCTTGTAATTGGGTACGTATTTCTGTTGTTTTGTTTTCTTAGCAGCCATCACTTAAGTTCTACTTTATTTGATGATTTTTTTGAATAACGAACAAGTTTGCCAGTCTGAGGATCACGGCGGCGGCCAATTCGTGTTGGCTCGCCAGTCTCTGGGCAGATAGGCAGCACATTAGAAATATCTATAGGTGCTTCCTGCTCAACGATATTACTCTGCTGATCCTGGCTTGTAGGCTTTTTGTGCTTAAAAACGATATTAACACCTTCGACAATAACCTTGTTTTTCTTGGGTAATACCTTAAGCACACGCCCTTGCTTACCTCTGTCGTCTCCGGCGATAACCTGTACTATGTCGCCTTTTTTAACATGTAATTTTCTTGGCATGGCTTTAAAAATTAATAATTACAAAACTTCTGGAGCTAAAGAAACAATTTTCATATAGCCTCTAGCTCTCAATTCACGAGGAATAGGACCAAAAATACGGGTCCCTTTAAGTTCACCAGTTTTACTTATCAGGACGACGGCGTTGTCATCAAAACGTATGAATGAGCCGTCGGGACGACGTACTTCTTTTTTAGTACGTACGACAACAGCGTGATAAATCTCTCCCTTCTTGACATTAGACTTTGGGAGATATTCCCGTACACTGACGACTATACGGTCTCCAATAGTGGCGTAATTTTTACCTGTGCCACCGAGAATGCCGATACATCTTACCTTTTTTGCACCGCTGTTGTCGGCAACGTTTAAGATTGTTTCTCTCTGTATCATAGTTACTTAGCTCTTTCGATTATTTCTACAAGACGCCAACGTTTACGCCTGCTAAGAGGCCTGGTTTCCATAATGCGAACGGTGTCGCCAATATGAGCATCATTATTTTCGTCGTGTGCAAGATATTTCTTACGACGTGTAATAAACTTACCGTATTTAGGGTGTTTCATACGGCGCACTACCTCAACTGCTATGGTTTTATCCATCTTATCGCTTACTACGACACCGACGCGCTGCTTGCGCATTGGACGAGTTGATTTGTTTTCCATAACTCAAACAATTACTTTTTTTTGTTCTTCTTTTTTGGCCTTCTCAAACCAGGGTTTTCAGCCAATTCACGCTGACGAAGCTCTGTCAAAAGACGAGCGACCAAGCGCTTTGTATTTCTAATCTCATGTGTATTCTCCAGCGGAGAAATTGCATGAGTAAGACGCAACTGAGCCAAATGCTGCTTTTCATCTTTTACCATCTCGCGTAGCTCCTGTGTAGTGAGCTCACGTAATTCCTTCATTTTCATGAGACCAATGATTTTTTAATTTACTCGTGATAATCACGACGAACAATGAACTTGGTTCTAACCGGTAATTTCTGAGCACCTAAACGCAAAGCTTCCTGTGCTATTTCCTTGCTCACTCCTTCGATCTCAAAAATAATACGTCCCGGGGTAACTCTTGCAACATACTGATCAATGTCACCTTTACCTTTACCCATACGTACTTCAGCAGGTTTACTAGTTATAGGTTTATCAGGGAAAATACGTATCCAGACTTTACCCTGACGCTTCATATAACGAGTTATTGCCTGACGGGCAGCCTCTATTTGACGGGCGGTTATCCATTTAGTATCAAGGGTCTTAAGACCAAAGCTACCAAAAGCCAGCTGGCTTCCTCGCCATGAGATACCCTTCATCTTGCCCCTCTGCTGCTTGCGATATTTTAGCTTTTTAGGTTGTAACATAGCTTGTTAATTTGATAGTTCAACAAATTTGTTTAAACGAATTAACGTTTCTGGCCACCACGGCGACCACCGCGACGACTGCGGCTAGAGGCATGCTTAGATTTGTGAGTCTCTGCCCGTGGAGACAGGTCACGCTTGCCATAGACTTCGCCATTGAATATCCATACCTTAACGCCAAGACGGCCCTGCTTTGTATGTGCTTCGACCAGGGCATAATCAATGTCTGCACGAAAAGTATGCAAAGGGATACGTCCTTCCTTATATTCTTCGCTACGTGCCATTTCTGCGCCATTCAGACGACCTGATACGCGCACCTTAATACCCTTGGCACCCATACGCATAGAATTTGCAATTGCCATCTTAACAGCACGACGGTAAGCTATACGGTTTTCTATCTGACGAGCAATATTATTAGCCACTATGAGTGCATCAAGCTCCGGGCGCTTTACTTCGTCAATATTAACCTGAACTTCTTTTCCGTTGGTTATTTTCTTTAACTCTTCCTTAAGTTTATCAACTTCCTTACCGCCTTTACCTATAATCATACCGGGACGTGCAGTCTTAATAGTAACAGTAATAAGCTTATTAGTACGCTCAACAATAATGCGTGAAATGTCTGCCTTGGCCAGACGTATGCGCAAATACTTACGTATCTGTTCGTCTTCGATAAGGTTGTCGGCATAATTTCTGCCGCCGAACCAGTTAGAGTCCCAGCCGCGAATGAAACCTAACCTATTTGCAATTGGATTAACTTTTTGTCCCATTATTCTTCGTTGTTTTTAGAATCTAAAACAATAGTAACATGGCTAAAACGACGGCGAATAGGAAATGCTCTACCCTGAGCACGGGGTTGAATACGTTTAAGCATTCCAGCTCCGTCAACATATATTTCTTTTATATAAAGGTCTGCATCCTCTATTCTCTCATCTTCATGCTTTTGCTCCCAGTTACTCATAGCCGAAAGCAAGAGCTTGCGAATAGGTTCAGCAGCTGCCTTATTTGTGAATTGCAATACATCAAGCGCTTCATTGACATTCATGCCGCGAACTAAATCAGCCACCAGACGTGCTTTGCGCGGAGACATACGATAGTTACGCAGAACAGCGTAAGCTTTTTCGCTGCGCTTTTCTTTTAGCTTTTCAGCATATATTCTTTTTCTTCTGCCCATTTTTCATAAATTTAGTTATTAAAAGCAATAAATCAACGAGTTGCTTACTTCTTTTTCTTATCAGCGTGCCCACGGAATGTACGAGTAACTGCAAATTCACCAAGCTTATGCCCTACCATATCCTCTGTAATATATACAGGGATAAACTTCATTCCATTATGCACAGCGATTGTGTGCCCAACAAAATCTGGTATTATCATTGTAGAACGAGACCAAGTCTTAACGACTTCCTTACGTCCTTCCTCGTTGAGTTTTTGTATTTTTCTGTATAACTTATAGTTAACAAAAGGTCCTTTTTTAAGTGAACGAGCCATAGTTCAAAAATTTAGTTTACTTTCTCTTCTTAGTTTTACGACGCTCAATAATAAGCTTAGAAGAAGGCTTCTTACTATTGCGGGTTTTCTGTCCCTTAGCGTATAGGCCATTACGAGAACGAGGATGTCCTCCAGAAGCCTTTCCTTCACCACCACCCATCGGGTGATCAACAGGGTTCATAGCAACACCACGAACACGCGGACGACGTCCACGCCAACGTGTACGACCAGCTTTCCCAACTTTCTCAAGAAAATGTTCTGGATTAGAAACCTGACCGACTGTTGCTTTACAGCTAGTCAATACCTTGCGAATCTCACCCGAAGGCATCTTCAAGATAGCATACTTACCTTCGCGTGCCACAAGCTGTGCATAAGTACCAGCACTACGTGCAATCATTCCTCCGCGGCCTGGATAAAGTTCTATATTATGAACTATAGTACCCAGAGGAATTTCATCCAGATAAAGTGTATTCCCAATTTCGGGAGCTACACTGCGACCAGATAGGATTTCCTGGCCAACTTTCAAACCTTTAGGAGCGAGGATATAGCGCTTTTCGCCATCCTTGTAAACAACAAGAGCAATACGTGCGCTACGATTCGGGTCGTATTCCACAGATTTGACAATACCAGGGATACCTTCTTTGTCGCGTTTAAAATCAATAACACGATAACGACGCTTGTGACCACCACCAATATAACGTGCAGTCATACGTCCCTGGTTATTACGACCACCTGAACGGCGCAAACCCTTGGTAAGGGACTTCTCAGGTGTAGTCTTTGTAATATCCTCAAAAGTAATTGCTACTCTATGTCGTTGTCCTGGTGTTACAGGCTTTAACTTTTTAATTCCCATTGTTCAACAAGATTAAATTTGACTAAAGAAATCAATTGAATCACCTTCTGCTAAAGTAACAATAGCCTTTTTAAAGTGATTAGTGCGTCCATTAATAATGCCAGACTTAGTATATTTACGCCTGACTTTCCCTCTGTAATTCATTGTGTTAACATCAACAACGCGCACACCATAATACTGCTCAACAGCCTGCTTTATCTCTAGCTTATTAGCCTTGCGACTGACGACGAAGGCATATTTGTTAAGCTTCTCACCCTGTTGAGTCATTTTCTCAGAAACTATAGGGCGCAATAATATGTTGTGAATATCCATCATTCCAGTGTTTTAAATTATTTGTCGTAATTTTCGTTGATGTAATTAATTGAGCTCTCGGTAAATACAAGATGCTTATAGCGTAAAATATTGTATGTATTGAGCTTATAAACTTCAACTACATCAATATCTTTCAAATTACGAGCGGACAAATATACATTTTTATCATTAGAATTTAAAACAAAAAGTGACTTTTTTTCAGGGATGTTAAGATTATTTCTAATTTCAACCATTTTCTTTGTCTTAGGCTGTTCCAGAGAAAAATCTTCTACAACAACAATCTCTCTGTCACGCATCTTGTAAGTCAGAGCAGATTTACGAGCCAGTAGCTTGAGTTTGCGATTGACTTTCTGACGATAGTCGCGCGGACGAGGACCAAAGACACGCGCACCCCCTCTGAGCAACGGACTCTTTATATCACCACGACGGGCGTTACCAGTACCTTTCTGACGATATAGCTTACGTGTACTGCCAGCTATTTCACTTCTCTCTTTGGCCTTGTGAGTGCCTTGACGACGATTAGCCAGGATAGCTTTTACATCAAGGTAAATAGCATGATCATTAGGCTCAACATTAAATATAGAATCCTTGAGCTCAATTGTTCTGCCTGTTTCCTGACCTTGGATATTTAAAACTTTTACTTCCATTGTCTATGTTACTTTTCGATTATTACATAAGAACCTTTAGAACCGGGTACAGCACCCTTAACAATAAGAAGGTCATGTTCTGGAATAACCTTCATTACACGCAAGTTAATTACTTTCACGCGCTTGCTACCTGTATGGCCAGCCATACGTGTACCCTTGAATACGCGTGAAGGATCAGATGAAGCACCTATAGAACCTGGTGCTCTGAGACGATTATGCTGACCGTGTGTTTTCATTCCAACACCGGCAAATCCGTGGCGTTTAACAACACCTTGATAGCCCTTACCCTTAGACCAACCTATAACATCAACCCAACGGTCGTCATTAAAGATATCAACTGACAATGTATCACCAACATTGATACCATCATACTTACCGCGGAATTCTACTATCTTACGCTTAGGTGTGGTGCCTGCCTTAGCGAAATGACCAAGCATAGGCTTGGTTGTGTTCTTTTCCTTCTTATCATCAAAAGCAAGCTGGACAGCATCATATCCATCCTTTTCCTTGGTCTTAATCTGGGTAACCACACATGGACCTGCTTTGATGACTGTAACGGCTATCTGTTTCCCGTTTTCGTCAAACACTGAGGTCATTCCTACCTTTTTCCCTATTAAGCCTGGCATATCTCCAAAATTTTTAGTTAAAAACTTAATTTAAATAATGATTACAGTACCTTAACCTGAACTTCAACACCTGAAGGAAGCTCAAGTTTCATCAGAGCGTTAAGTGTCTTCTGTGAAACATTATAAATATCAATCAAACGCTTATGAGTATTGAGCTGAAACTGCTCACGAGACTCCTTATTGACAAACGTAGAACGGTTCACCGTGAAGATACGACGGTGCGTAGGCAAAGGAATAGGTCCCTTTACTGTAGCATTAGTCTGCTTAACGGTCTGAATAATCTTACGTGCCGAATTGTCAACCAAATTATGGTCGTAAGAGACCAACTTTATTCTAATTCTCTGTGCCATAGAGTTTTTTGTTTATTTATTTTGTTTAAAAAAGTCTTCCAGTTAAAACACGAATAATCTCATCCTGCATCTCTTGCGGTACTGGCGCATAATGAGAAAATTCCATATTAGAACTACCACGCCCAGAAGTAATAGAGCGCAAATCATTGACATAACCAAAGGCCTCAGCCAAAGGTATGTGTGCCTTAATAACCTGCAATCCAGCTTTTTCTTCAAGGCCATGTATTACCGCACGACGACGGTTAAGATCTGATTGAACAGGACCAATATACTCCTCTGGAACAAACACTTCCAGCTTCATTATTGGCTCAAGCAAAATTGGTTTTGCTTCTCTGGCTGCTTTTTGCAAAGCATCCTTTGCTGCTATTTCAAAGGCCAATGCATCCGAATCTACTGGATGAGCCGAGCCACCCAACAGCTCTACCTTTATACCATGAAGTTTATATCCTGCCAGAGGACCTGAATTCATTCCCAGTTCCAAACCCTTTTTTATAGCTGGTATGAATTCCTTGGGGATAGAGCCCCCAACAGTCTTGTCTTCGAAAATTAATCCACGTGAATCTGTCTCTACGGGAGAAACACGTATTATAAGCTCTGCGAACTTACCTTTCCCGCCTGTCTGCTTTTTTAATATATGATGATACTCTACTGTCTCAGTAATTGCTTCTTTATACGAAACTTTTGGCTCACCTGTATTGACCTTAACATTAAACTCTTCCTTGAGACGATTGACCAAAATCTCCAGATGAAGCTCACCCATGCCATGCATTAAAATCTGACCCGTATCTGGGTGCAACTCAACTATCAAGGTTGGGTCCTCGTCCTGGAGACGTCTGAGCGCTTCCTGCAATTTAGGGCTATCAGCCTGTGTCTTAGGCTCTACTGCTACCGAAACGACCGGTTCTGGGAAATCAATACTCTCTAGTACTATAGGATGCTTTATATCAGACAATGTGTCGCCGGTTTTAATATCTCGGAACCCAACAATCGTACAAATGTCACCTGCACTTATCTCCTTAATCAAAGTCTGCTTATTTGCATGCATACGATAAAGATTCATTATACGCTCACGTTTCCCAGTACGTGAATTGTAAACAGCTGTCCCGGACTGCAATGTTCCTGAATATACGCGCAAATAAGCTAAATTACCCACAAAAGGATTGGAAGCAATCTTGAAAATAAGCCCAGCAAAACTATCCTGTGGGTCGGGATGTCGCTCTTCTTCTTTCTTTGTAAAAGGATTAGTACCAATGACTGGAGGCAAATCACTCGGACTCGGCAAATAACGAATAACTGCATCGAGAAGTGTCTGAACTCCTTTGTTTTTCAAGGCAGAGCCACATAACACAGGAACTGCTGTATTGGCGATTGTAACTTTACGCAAGACCGAATGTATATCATCTACAGTATAATTGTCATCAAAATATTTCTCCATAAATTCTTCGTCCAATTCTGCCAACTGCTCGAGCATTTTCTCTCTCCACTCCTGAGTTTCATCCTCTAAGCCTTGGGGTACGTCCTCCACTGAAAATTCTACGCCCAAACTCTGCTCATCCCAATAAACAGCTTTCTGATTAATCAAATCGATAACCCCCTTAAAATCGTCTTCTGAACCAATAGGAATCTGTATAGCAATTGGATTCGCCTTGAGTTTATCTTGGATTTCTTCCACAACAGCAAAGAAATCAGCTCCTACACGGTCTAACTTATTAATAAAAGCCAGACGAGGGACCTTGTATTTATTAGCCTGACGCCAGACAGTCTCGGACTGGGGTTCGACTCCAGCAACGCCACAAAATACAGCAATGACACCGTCCAACACACGCAGAGAACGCTCCACTTCAACCGTGAAATCTACGTGGCCAGGGGTGTCAATTATATTTACTTGAAATCTTTTGTGATTGAGGTCCCAATAAACAGTAGTGGCAGCAGAAGTAATAGTAATACCTCTCTGCTTTTCCTCTTTCATCCAGTCCATTGTAGCGGCACCTTCGTGGACCTCACCCATTTTGTGTATAAGCCCTGTATAATAGAGGATTCTCTCTGTCGTAGTTGTCTTACCGGCGTCAATATGTGCCGCAATACCTATGTTGCGTATGTATGTTAAATCATCAATCATAGTGGCGTTCCACTAGCGGATTGACAATTAACCGAAGTTAATTATAAATCCTATTAATTATAATGTGTTTAAAACTTAAAATGAGCAAAAGCTTTATTAGCTTCAGCCATACGATGAATATCTTCCTTACGTTTGTAGGCAGCTCCTTCTTTTCTATAAGCAGCTATAATCTCATCGGCAAGGCGCTGAGCCATAGGCTTACCATGACGCTTACGTGCAAACATAATAATATGCTTGATTCCAAGAAAGACTTTTCTATCTGGGCGAACTTCCATAGGAACCTGGAAAGTAGCACCACCAATACGACGGCTCTTTACCTCTACCTGAGGAGTAACATTCTCCATTGCTTCTTTCCAAACATCCAATGCTGTCTTGCCATCGCTCTCGAGCTCATCTTTCAGGCGCTTTTCTATAATATCCATTGCGTCATAAAAGATCTTATAAGCAACGGTCTTCTTTCCGTCAAGCATCAACTGATTGACAAACTTAGTTACTAAGGTATCATTATATTTTGGATCAGGAGAAACAACTCGTTTCTTAGGTTTACCTCTTCTCATAGATCAGTGATTTTTAATTTTTAGGTCTTTTGGTTCCATACTTAGAACGCTGTTGACGACGGCCATCCACACCGTCAGTATCCAAAGCACCACGAACAATGTGGTAACGAACACCAGGTAGGTCCTTTACACGACCACCACGTACCAAAACTATTGAGTGTTCCTGCAAATTGTGCCCTTCTCCGGGAATATATGCAGTAACTTCAATTCCATTAGTAAGACGTACACGAGCTACTTTACGCATAGCTGAGTTAGGCTTCTTAGGCGTAGTGGTGTAAACACGTACACATACGCCGCGCTTCTGAGGACATCCATCCAAAGCAGGAGACTTACTCTTCTTTATCTTCTGCTTGCGTCCCTTACGTACTAATTGCTGTATCGTTGGCATACAAAAAAATTTTTACTTTTTTCTGATTTTCAAATTACATAAATTACGAATTCGGAATGCAAAGATAGAACTTATTTTGCATTTTACCAATGCATTCGAATAAAAAAAATTAAAAAACTCAGAGCCCTTGTTCCAAGAGCTCTGCAAAACTAAAATCTTTATAAGTTTATTCCAAATTAATTATCAACTGATTTTACTAATTTACTGAACATTGTATCGAGGGACTGACTTCCAGACGTACCTACTTTGGCCTATATTCACATTAATACCCACTGAGAACAAAAGAGGGAAAATCGGTAAATCTGTATTCTGTTTAAAATCATAAGCAAATCCCACCTGAGTCAAAACTCTGAAACGCTTATATCCAATCTTTGCAGTCAATGTCGGTTTCCAAAACACCGTAGATAAAGGAGACTTTAAGTATGCACCTTTCAAATCGCTAAAATTAATCGCAACAAATGATGAGGACAATCCCAAATCAATTATATCTGATGTAAAACCAATGGTTGGCTGTAAAAAAATATCTTTATAAAAGAACTGCGAATAATTATTATCCATCTTACCACCGTCAAAACCTAAATAAACTTCATAACGTCCATGCTTACCTATACGTCCGAAATAGCCGCTACCCAGAGCAAGACTAAACTGCCTGGCATAAGAAGAATCAGACTTTGAGTTATAATAATAACCATTACCAATCAAACCTATATGATTTGTTAAAGCATAAGAGACCTGAGGCGCTACTCCCAATCCTAGTAATAAGTTGACCTGTTTTTCGCCCCTATTTGTTAACATCGGCGCATCAACAGGCGATGGCAAATACACTGGTGCACAATCTACAGACACCAGAATTATTATCAAGAAAAAAAATGAGAAAAATTTAGTACACTTCATTTTTCTAAAACTTAAATTTCAGTGATAAATAAAATGTAAACTCTGACAGTTTTTCCGATTTGTTAAACTGACTCATAAGAATCCTTACAGACAATATAGAATAAAATAATAACAAAGCCCCGCAGACCATACCTGCAGGGCAAGAAACTGTAATCATCACTAAATCTATGTTAGAATTAATCTAACCAACAGCGCCCTCTTCTTCGGTTTCTATAGGCGATGAGCTTATTCTCTCAGGCTGGTCTACACTACCATAGCCATATTCATAAGAAGCCTTTGATTTTTCAACAGATGTAATATGGTGCATAACTTTAGCGCCAAAATAAAATCCTATCATCATCTCAAACGAAACCATTAGTTCATGCATCTGGGCTTCAAAGCCTTCTACACGGACATTAACCAACTCCATAACAACAACAACCCACAAAAGCGTCATTGTAAGCAAACCTCTAAATGTTCCACGAGGCATACCCATAGTTTCCTTCTCATAAGGATTAGGATTCTCCACGCTCCAATTTCCAAATGTGTACTTAATAAACAAAGTAAGAAGAAAAACCATTACAATTACCATCCACAACATAATCGGAAAATAAACGAACCAAAAAAATTCCTTAGGATGGCCAACATAATACTGCACAGTATCTGGGAAGATTTGAAGTAAAGTTATCATATTTTGTTATATTTTTAGTTTCTTGTTTTAATATTTTAAAATAAATATGCACCTAAAGCAAAAGCAGCAATTGTAGAAACAATCCCTACTAACTTGGCTATTTTAAATTTAGTATTTAGCATATCATTCTCTTTTACAAGGACTTTAATATTATCACTGCATTCCCTCCAATCTTTACGATATAATTCCATATTCTTCTGAGTTTGCATAAGAAGTGTGTCTGTTTGCTCTAATTGTTCATTTAAATTCTCTACTTGTTCTTGATAATTTACAATCTGCTTATTGGCATTATCCAGCTCTTTTGCCGTTATGAGTGCTCTTTCAAGCTGATTATCAGTTATAACCCACAGCGTATCTTTCTTGGGCGCGACAGTAATTTTCTGGCCCGGTAGCACTGCCCGGGGATACCCCTGTCCCCATGATGAAATTAAAGAAAATGCCAAGACAAAAACTATTAGAACATTCCTTTTCATACTGCTATAGTTTAGGTCCCGAAATAATCTGTAAATTCTTGCGCTTTATCTTGCATAGACATGGATTGTACTTGAGCTTCTATCTGTTTTCTTTCGAGCTTCAGTTGATCCAGCTGATCTTGCAATTTTTGTAATTTTGCTCTAAGATCTTCTATCTGCATTTCCTTTTGTTTGAGCATAGCCTCATATTGTTGCCTGAGGATAGCTTCTTCTTTCTCTATCTGCATCTGTCGCATAAGTATCTGATGTGCTTTACCCTGTCCTTGACCTCTACCTTGCCCTTTCTTTTTCTCTTTCAAAGAATCTTCGATAAGTTTATATGGTCCAGCTGCACCAGCCAACAGAACCGTTAGCCACTGCCAATCCGTTTTTATAATTCCTTTGTTATATAAATAGCCAACAATGAGTACAAGTAAAATTATACCCAAAAAAACATAAAGCTTTTTCATGATTAATAGCTTTTTTATTCTGGTTCAACGTATTTTCCAAATATCCACCCTTCTATTGTAACTGCAACCTTATACCAGCCATCATGTTCATCCTTTATAATTACTTTTGTTCCTTTGGGCAAGGGTCGAGCAACTATAGGGGCAGTAGTACTCGGCTTTAGACGTATATTCAGACTCCTTGCTACAATACGCCCAGCCTGTGGTGGCTCAGGTGCTCCATTCTCATCACGATGTGTGCCAAGCAGGCGGTCTCGTAATTTATCGAGAGGGAAAGCAGGCCCTGGATCTAATTTTCTCCCAGGAGCAATCTCTTCATGCCCAAGGATAAATTTTAATCCATAAGTATCAATAAGCAATTGGCAAAGCTCAGTAACAGTATCTATCTGCTCTGGCGTATAAATCTGCCAATAACGAGGACGAGTCTCATTGCGATGAACAGCTTCAATAACTTCTGTAGGGCTAAAAGCCTCTCCGTACCATGAGCGAAACACATTTCCACTCTTAGTCAGAGGCCCAGCATTCACAATCTCTATACCAATAGAGAAATTATTAAAACCGCTACGTCCATGATAATAACTCTTGCCAGCATGCCATGCAATAAGATTAAATGGCACCAGCTGCGTAACACTTCCATCACGATCGACGACAACATGGGCAGAAGCACGTACTCGAGGGTTAGTCAAAGTATTTATAGACTGCTTATAAGGCCCACCCGTGTAATGAATTATTATAGTGTCTAAATCTCCCTCTTTAAACTCTCCACCATGATTAGGGGAAGGAATCATCTTTTTAACATTCTTGCCATAAAGAATGTGATCTTTGATTTCCATAATAAAAAAGATTATTTTTTTTTTGTTAAAAATAATATTTTTTTCAGAAAAGCAAAACCAATAATTGACAAAAAAGCTACCTATGAGAAAAAGGTAGCTTTTTTGATTTAATTTTCATAGTTCCAGCCAGCACCCAGACTTGTGCCAACTATCTGGAATGTAATAACATTAGGGGGGCCTTCATATCCCGGCCTTTCCTGCTGTAAAATAATAGCAATCTTGTCGTCAATAGGGCTAATCAATACACCGGCAATTGTTTGTGAAATTATTATAGAATTTCTTGGTAAGTCCTTATCATAAACAATCTTAATACCTCTCTGGGGAGAACGTATAATGATTTTCGTATGTCCCACAGGTTCAAAGCCATACCCCTGTTCCTTGCGGTAATCTGTCTGAAGCTCTACGCTGAAATCATCGCCCTGATAGGTAAAATATGGCGCAAGTAACTGCGGCTTTTTGTCTTGGATAATATGATATTTATTCAAAATAGTTTTAAACTGGTTATAATTATTTTTCCATACTTCTTCCCTTACCACATCCTCGTCAGGCGATGTAGCCCAATGCCAAAGTGTATCACCACTTATTAGATTAACAATATACATTTCGAAAACATACACATCCATACCTTCCATAGCAGGTTCTACTATAAAAGCAAAATTGCCGTCATCAGACCAGCCCAGTGGGAACAGTTTATCAATCAAGTAATCAGTACGAGCTTGATAGTAATATAGCTCTGGTGGAAAAAAATAATCCTGCTCAACAAACTGCTTGGACTTTGTTTGAGCTATGTTTGACTTTTTGTCCTTTTTACAAGAAAAAATACTTAGGACAATTAGCATAAAGGCAATGTATTTAATCTTTGTAATCATCTTATTTAGATTTAATTGCAATTGTTTCTATCTCTATCAAAACATCCAATGGCAAGCGTGCCACCTGAAAAGCTGCACGTGCAGGAGGATTGTCCGAATAAAAACGCTCATAAACTTCATTCATACCGGCAAAATCATCCATGCTTTTGAGAAAAACAGTAGATTTTACGACATCAGCAAAACTATATCCAGCTGCTTGGAGGATAGCCTCAATATTTTTTAGTTCTTGCTCTGTCTGTTCTTTTATTCCGCCTTCTACGATCTTACCCGACTGTGGGTCAACCGGTATCTGTCCAGAGATAAATAACATGCCATTCACTTCTACTGCTTGACTATATGGTCCTATTGCACGAGGAGCATTATCAGTTGAAATTATGTTTTTCATATTCACTGATTTTTTGTTTTTTACAAAATTACATGAAATTATCGTGCCAACTACGCTGACGTTTGAACTGAAAGAAACTAAACATTGGAGATTTTATCCTTACTGTAAAAAGATAACTTTTCATTCGTCCTGTAGGTGTAACCTGTAATAACATTTCCCAGCAATGTAAATCACGATATATCTGTATTGTTGGCGCAACAAGAGTTTTCTTATTAAAATCAAACCCAGTAAAAAGCTGGACTGTCCAGTAAGGCGTCGGATTCATGGCAAACGTTGTATTCAATATCTGAGATGTCCGCAGAACCGATCTTCCTGTCTTATTGTCAAAAACGCTATTCAAGCTAAACCTATAATCAATAGAAAAATTCCATTTAGGATTAAAATATTTGTAAGGGACATACTGTTGCTTTGCTGGCGGTTCCTTCTGCCCTCTTTGTGGCTTTTGTTCCCCATTCTGAAAATCTTGTGAACTTAAATTAAAAGTTGTATGAAAAGTCAGGCTCCTGAGACGCAGAAGTTTTCCTGAGACTGTGTACTCATAAACATTAATTCTGCGACCAGTTTTATCAATAGTATAAGGATCTAAGATTGCATTAAATGAAAAATTCGTATATCTGCCCAAATTAGTACTTGCATTTATACTAATAGGACTAAAACGCAGAGAGTCAGCAGCAAAATTATAATTCCCTGAAATTGAAAGAATATCCAATAAACGTACCTTTTTTTCAACCACAGTGTCGCCCTCTCTCTTACGGATTTTCATCTCAAAATTATTATTAATGCCATAATTTATACTCTTCTGCAATCCTCTACCCGGCAGCCCCACAGGAGCTCTATAAAAAGCAGAGTAAAATCTAGTATTTGTAGTATCTCCAGGTTCAGGTAAATAAATTCCATACTTGGGATTACCAAAATCTGGTCGGTAAATAAAACCTATATGTGGCGTAAGCTTGTGCCTTATAGCCTTAATACCAAACGCATTTACTCTAAATATACCATATAAATTAGTAGAAGCGTTCAACCCAAAGTTATATTCATAAATATGACGAGGGCGAAATATAGTATCTATCTCGACAGTAGTGTCATTTATCATACGTTTGTTTATATAAGAGAAATACACTCGGCCAACGTAATTGAATGTAGGTGAGATATTTATATAATGGAAAAGATGTATTGGTTTAAGATTTATCGGTATGGTATATCTTAGTCCGTCCTGCATTAAATATCTTAGAGTATCTGGATGATAAAACAATGTTGTATCTGATATATGCGGAAGTGTATTTTCAAAATTAGCTCTCAAGCCAATAGAAATATCTTTAAACCAAGACTTAGAACTTGGTTTAAAAAGCTTTTTAAAAGGCTGAATACGATTCATTACAAAAGAGATATGTGGTGCATTAATATCAATAGTATTATCTTGAAAATTTTGTGTAGCCGAAGCATTGACGCTAATACGAAAAGGGGTACCACGGAAATTCTTGGTCAAATTGATACTTGAATTAGATGTATTCTTAACAAACTGCTGAATATTGACAGCATTATATTGCTCATATTTACCCATAGAAAAATTCACATTTGCTGAAAAATTCAAAGTGGGATTAGCCTTTGGCTTCTGATGAAAGGTAAAAATAAAATTATAAAGATTCTGTTTGCGGCTATCAAGAAGTATTCTCTCTTCTGTCGTTCTATGCGTGTAATTAAAAGAAAGAGTAGCCTGGTACCTATAACGGTCATTAATCCTGAGCCTTGTTTTCAACCCCCAGCTTCCTTTGGAAAAAATATCTGCCAGAACCTTCAAGTCCATTTTATCATTTAAAACAAAATAATAACCACCATTTATAAGTCCAATACCTCTTTCCTGTTCCTGATATAACTCTGGCTGTATTATACCCGATGTATTATACTTTCGCTGTGGGAAATAACCAAATGGAAGGCCTATTGGAATTGGAATGTCTTCAATAACAAAATAAAAAGGGCCTGTAACTATAGCTTTATTAGGTATATATCTAGCCTTGGATAACTTTATGTAATAATGTGGATGATCCAGATTACACGTAGTAAATTTACCGTGCAAGATATTAGTCGTCCCGCTTGGAAATATTTTAACCTGAGAGCCATGCAAAAAACCTTCTGATTGCTCGGTCTTTACATTCCGAGCATAACCTTTGCGCGTCTTGAAATTATATTTCATATATGAGGCAACAAACTTATCTTCCTTGTTATCAAATTCTGGTTTCTCGTCAATATGTCCCAGACTATCGTAAGTAATATAAGATTCTATTTCATTGTGGGTTATGTCAACTCTGACTTTGCCTGCTTTGAGTTCCATATCCTTGCTTTTCAGATCCACCCCATTGTACATATATGCAATCATACTATCCATATAAAGATGCAGAGAATCCTTGACCGTGTATTCTACCAGTCTGTCCAATGGCTTTGGCTTAGTAGTGTCTTTCTTCACACCTAGAGACACAGTATCGATTTTCTTAACGCCAAAATTCTTTAATGAATCTTGCGTCTTTAACGTATCTACCTTCTGAGCAGAAACAGTAAAAGCAGACAAAGCTAAAAATATTATTATCAGATATTTACAAATTCTCATTACTGTGATTTTTTCAACTTCATACTAATCTCGCCAAGGCCTTCTTGAGGCTATCGCGCCAATGAGGAATATCCACTTTGTACAAAGATTTAATTTTTGCTTTATCGAGTACACTAAACGAAGGACGTGGAGCAGGTCGTGGAAACTGCGATGTACGGATAGGGAAGAGCTTTATCTCCTTGCCTGTGTATTCAAAAATAGCCTGGGCAAAATCATACCACGAAGCCACACCTTCATCAGAAAAATGATACAGCCCCGGCTGAATCAATAACTGCTCATTCTCATGCTTTTCTATTATCATCATGATCATGCGCGCCAGATCCAACGCATAAGTAGGTGTACCGACCTGATCATATACCACGCTTATCTCTTGCTTTTTCTCGGCCAAGGTAAGCATTGTTTTTACAAAATTATTTCCATACTCTGAATAAAGCCAGGATGAACGCAGGACAATGCCAAAATTATACTTCAATACGTACTGTTCGCCCTCTGCCTTGCTCTTAGCATAGATACCCAAAGGATTCACAGTATCCTGCTCTGTGTATGGCTGTGCTTTCTTCCCATCAAAAACATAATCTGTCGAAATATGAATAAACTTAGCACCTATCCATTCTGCTGCCTGTACCATATTAAACACAGCCCTACTGTTTACCAAAAATGCGTTTTCTCTGTCTTCCTCAGCTTTGTCAACGGCTGTATATGCAGCAGCATTAATTATCCAATCAAATCCTTCGTAACGTATAAAATCACTTACATGTGGCATGTCACGCAAATCCAGCTTATCTGTATTGGTGAAAACGAATTGATAATCATCATATTGCATGGCAAGTCTTCTGAGCTCCTGCCCCAATTGACCAGTGCTGCCAGTAACCAGTATTTTCATTACTCAAAAATTTTTGCTTGTTTAAATAATGGCAAATTCCTGTCCTTATCTGAAATTATGCGCTTCTCTTCTGGGACATTCCATTCTATTTTCAGGCTGTCATCCGCTAAATTTATACCTGCTTCTGCCTCAGGGTTATAATATTGATCTGTCTTGTAAAAAACTATAGCCTCCTCTGATAGAACAGCGTATCCATGCGCAAAGCCCTTTGGTATAAAAAGCTGTAAATGATTATCTTCTGTAAGCTCAATAATAAAATACTGGCCAAAAGTGGGCGAATCCTTTCTTATATCCAGCGCCACATCGAGAATTATTCCTTTGATAGCTCGCACAAGCTTGGACTGCGCAAAAGGCGGCATCTGATAGTGCAATCCGCGTATTACCCCATAGACTGATTTT